>DASWKS010000219.1:0-1920 GCA_036396495.1 Gemmatimonadales bacterium | reverse complement strand
CGAGAGCTCCCGAAACATTTGAGGGACAAGCCGATCAAGCGAGAGCAAGCGCTGCGAGGAGCTTTGCCAGGCAGCGTCGAGCGCCCGTCGGTCAAGTACCCCTATGATCCGGCGGTCGTCGTAGGCAGTGCCAACCGGATGTTTCAGCATTCTCAGGCCGATCCGCCCGTCTTCTCCTACCGAGGCGATCCGAATCCAGTCGTTGCGGCGTCGCGGATCGACCGCCTCGACCAGCACCTCACCATCCTCCCGGCCTGGCCGCACATTGATCAGCCCTCCCGCCGGGACATCGTATTGCCGGAACCATTCCGCCAGGCCGAACACATAGCGCTGAGCACGGACGACCCAACCCGGAAACTTCGCTCCGCTGTGACCATCGACCAAAATGAAACGGATTCTGGGAGCCTCGTAAGCCGTGGGAAACATGGGCCGGAGCCGGGCGGACAAGGGCAGCGAGCCGACCGACCAGTGCGGGAAAGGAAGCACCAGGTTGACTTCTTGGGCGCCAGAATCCCCTGGCGCAGCGTCCGGGCTGAGTTCATCATCGAGTTCCCGCTCCAGCCCGAGCAGGTCCGGGCCCAGCAGGGCCCGGTCGTAGGATTCGGCCTGATCAACAAGCCGCGGCGGGGTCTGCAAAACCTCCGGAGGCTCCAACCGCTTCAGGAACCATAAGACCTTCCCCGCTGGACCGACCTCGTCGAATCGCTCGTCCTCCTGGAGGGCATAGTCGACCGAAAACTCGGTCAGCAGTGGGTCGAGACCCGGAGGGGTTTCCATATGCTCTACCAGATCCTTGGTCGGCAGCGGGCCGCCCGCCGCCACGTCGAGCACGGCTTCTGCCAAGTTGAGGTGGCCCTCGTTGATTTCAGCCAGCAGGCCCCGGTGAAACCACTTGCCGGCGATCCGGACGACCTCGGGCCGCTTCCCTAAGCCGGCGTCAACTGCCTGGGTGATCCGACCGCCGTTCCGTTGGACGATGAGATCCGGGCTGAGTTCTCCGTCTGATTCGGCTGTCGGATGTTGGATCGAGTTCAATGGGTGGTCTTCGAGTCCGGCCGCGAATTCCCTCAACTCTCCGTCCAGCTCGACCTGGATTACCTCAAAGGCCGGCAGGTCGGGGTTCGAGCTTGCCCGCACTCGGGTAACCGTGCCCACCCGATTGGCCAGGTTGTGAAACTGTAGCTGCTGGCCGAGCAGGTAGCGCTGGCCAGGGAGGTAGGGCTGGGCGGCGGACACCTTGGATTGCTCGACGGCCTCCCGCTCGCGATCGATGCGACTCCCGATCAGGGCCTCCGCCATCTCTCTGGGCGTGAGCGGGACCCCTCGCTCGAGCAGGAGATTGTCGATGAAGTTGAGGTCGGTCTCGTTGAGTTCGAACTTGGCCCAGTAGCTTTCACTTCCGGGCGGGGGGATGGATCGCATTCGGTGATCGGGCGCAGGGGACCGCTAGGAAATTATACTACGCCACCAGATCGCACAGACTTAACGGCCGACCGGTTCGTTCGCCGACCCAGGCAAGTGGAGGTTCATCCTAAGGAAAGGCGGAGCGGGTCCAGGTCAGGGGATCGACCGGTACTCCCCCAACCCAGACTTCCCAGTGCAGGTGCGGCCCGGTCACTCGGCCTGTCCCACCGACGTACCCCACGATCTGGCCCGGCTCGACCAGTTCCCCAGGCTGGACCAGAATCTCCGACTGGTGCAGGAACCCGCTGAAGACTCCCCAACCGTGGTCGATATACGTTGTATTGCCGCGAACCGTGAGCAAACTCGCAAACGCGACCCGTCCGGCCGCAGGGGCCAGGACCGGTGTGGTGCTGCTCCCGTACAAGTCCAATCCCGTGTGGTAGTAAATGAACTCGCTCCCGTTATAGCTTCGGCGGGTCCCGAATACCGAAGGGAAGGCCTCAAAATAGTTGGTCG
>DASWKS010000218.1:0-4044 GCA_036396495.1 Gemmatimonadales bacterium | reverse complement strand
GAAGGCGATCGAAGGCGATCGGCATTTGGATCCGCAGATGCCGCCGATGACCCGACAGCGCATTGTTGCTGTCGGCCATTGTGTTAGGCTCAGTACTCAATACTCAGTCCTCAGTACTCAGCAGTTTGAGTTCACAGTCCCCGGATCGCAACCGCGGGATCGATGCGGGCCGCCCGCAGGGCCGGCAGCCAGCAGGCCCCGATTCCGACCGCCGCCATGACCAGCGCCACGCCGGCCAGGGTCACGGGATCGTGCGGCGCCACCCCGAACAGCAGTCCCTGGATCAGGCGGGAGGCGAAGAGTGACCCGGCGACACCCAGCACCAGGCCCAGCGCCAGGAGCACCCCGCCTTCCTTCAGTACCATCTTCTGCACCTTGGCACTGTCCGCGCCCAGGCTCATCCGGATCCCGATCTCGTTGGTACGGGCGCTCACCGAGAACGCCAGCACCCCGGCGATCCCCACCGCCGCGATGATCACCGCCAGGATGCCGAACGACGAGATCAGGGTCGCGTTGAGCCGGCGGGGGGCCACGCTCTGATCCCGGATCTGTGAAACCGTCAGCACATTCTCGACCGGATCATTCGGCACGATCCCGCGGAGCACCCTGCTCGCGGCGCCGGCCAAGGCCGAGGGGTCGCTGGCGGCCCGGACCACCAGCCCGCCGAACCCGAAATGGTTCTCCTGCGCGAACGGCTGAAACACCACGCCGCGCGGTTCGGCATCGAGCCCGCCGTCCTTGGTGTTGCCCACGACGCCGACCACAGTGCGCCAGTCGCCGCTCACCCCGATGAAACGCAGCACGTCGCCGGTCCAGGCCACCCGCTGGCCGATCGGATCCTTGTCGGCAAAGAGCAGGTCGGCCAGCGTCTTGTTCAGAATCACCACCCGCTGGGTGGTCTTCTGGTCGGTGCTGGCGAACTCTCTCCCGGACAGCAGCGGAATGCCCGCGGCCCGGAAGTATTCCGGGCTGGCGGTGCGATACTCGGCCCGGGGCATCGCTTCGCCCGCGGCGAGCGGCCTCCCTTCCGCCTTCACCTCCAGCTGGAATTCCGAGGCGCGGAGCGGTATGGTCGAGCCGAACCCCACCTCGCTGACTCCCGGGAGCGCGGCGAGCTCGAAGCGCATCCGGTCGTAGAGCGCCTTGGCGTCGGCATCCGGTCGCGAGAACCCCAGCGGCACCTCCACGGTAAGCACTTCGTCGGCGGTGAGGCCGTCGTCCACATCGGCCAGCTGCACCATGGTCCGGGTGAGCAGTCCGGCACCGGTCAGGAGCATCACCGACACCGCGATCTGGGCCACCACCAGCCCGCGCTGGAGCCGCTGCCGCCGGAGGCCGCCGCTGGCCCGATTCAGGCCGGCAGCCACCCAGGTGCCGAGGGTACCTTCCTTGGCCAGCTTGGGCGCGAAGGACAGAATGAGGGCCACGACCAGGGTCAGCAGGAGAGTGAAGCCGAGCACCATCCCGTCGAGCCGGATTTCATTGGCCCGAGGCGAGTAGCGCTCCGCCAGGGCGATCAGGAGCCGGACCCCGCCCTTCGCCAGGAGCAACCCCAACACCGCTCCGATCGACGCGAGCACCAGGTTCTCGGCCAGCAGCAGCCGCCGCAGACGACCCGCGCCTGCACCCAAGGCCGCCCGCACCACCAGCTCCTGCTCCCGGCCCACGCCACGCATGAGAGTCAGGTTGGCCACGTTGGCGCAGGAGATGATCATCACGAAAGCCGCCGCGCCCATCAGGAGGTACAAGGTGAGGCGGGCCCGCTCCCCCAGGACTTCCTGAAACGGAATCACGGAGACCCGGTACCCGGAACCGGGGTCGTACGCGTCGACATGGTCGGCCTGGACCCGGGCCCGAATGGCGGTCACCTCCGCCCGGGCCTGTTCCACCGTGGCGCCGGGGGCCAGGCGGGCGATCATCTCGGTCATCCGGTGGGTCCGCCCATGCACCATCATGGCGCTGGTGTGATGCTCGCTGATCACCATGTTGAGCAGCGCGTCGATCCGGCTCGGGAAAGAGGGAGCAGGCTGGAGTACCCCCACGACCTCGACCGCCCGGTTGTCGAGCCGGACTGACTTGCCGATGATGGCGCTGTCGCCGTTGAACCGCCGCTGCCAGAACTCATGGGTCAGCACCATGACGGGTGGGACGGTGGTCCCGTCGTCGCGGCTGTCCAGCGCCCGTCCCAGCACCGGTGAGAGACCCATGATCTCGAAGTAGTTGCCGGTCACCAGGCCGACGGTGATCCGCGCCGCGTCATCGTTCCCCTGGAGGGTGTAGGTCATGTTGGAGTATTCCGCGATGCCGCCCAGGGTCTTGGAGGCGGTGCGGAAATCGAGGATCTCGGGAACCGAGAAGTTGATGCTCTCGCCGCCAGGACCATTGATCGAGTGACGGAGATAGACCAGCCGGTCGCCGTCCCGGTGGGGCAGGGGCTTGAGCAGGACGCCCCGGACCACGCTGAAGATCGCCGTATTGGCGCCAATGCCGAGTCCCAGGGTCAAGACCACGGCCAGGGTGAAGCCGCGGGCCCGGGACAGGCTGCGAATGGCGTAGCGAAAGTCGTTGAGCAACATCGGGTCCTCGGCGTAGGGTGGTCTAATCTATTACGGGTTATTGCCCGGATTGTTTGAGCTGGATTCCGGCGTCAGGCGGCGCGCCGGGTCGTGGACCGCCGGGTCACGCCGTTCCGGCGCCTCCGGCGAGGCGGACGCAGGGTCTCCAGAAACGACGCCAGCAGCTCCAGGTTCGCCCGCAGCAGGGGTTGGCTCTTGGCATTCTTGGCCATCCCGAACGAGCCTTCCACTGTCGCGACCATGAAGGCCGCCACCGCGCGGGCGTTCACATCCTTCCGCACCGTGCCGGCGGTCTGTCCCCGCCTCAAGGCCCGGGCGAACCCATCGGTCCAGGCATCCAGGGCGGCCTCGACGTGGCGCCGGAAGCGCTCGTCCAGCGGGGACATTTCCTGGGCCAGGTTGTTGAGGGGGCAGCCCAGCTCGATACCGCCGGAGCGGAAATCATCGGCCCGGCGCCGCAGCAGCTGCTGGAGGGCGGTCAGAGGATCGACGGTGCTTTCCTGAAGCGGACCGAGATAGACATCCAGCACCGGCCGGGTGATCACCTCGTCGACCACCGCATATCCCAGCGCCGCCTTGTCGGCGAAGTGGTGGTACAAGGCTCCCTTGGTCACCCCCGCCTGCTCCACAATGGTATCCAGGCTGGCCGCTTGAAACCCCCGCTGGTACATCTCCTCGAACGCGGCGGCCAGGATCTTTCCCCGGGTGGCATCGGGGGCCCGAACTCGGCGTTTGGGGGGGCGGGCCGGCATGCATGCTCCTCGATGGACCAGCTACAAACCGATCAGTATGTAATGACTTCCGGCCCGGACCGCAAGCCGGTACGATCCGGTTACATACCAATCGGTATTTAGCATCGGGACGCAGTCGAAATCGGGAGCGGGGTTCGCCCGTGGCAGGACCAGAGCCGGTCCCGGTGACGGGTCAGGCGACGGGCGCCTTCGACGGCGGGCCGTCCGACCGTCGCAATGGTGACTCCGAGGATCAGGGACGACACCTAGCTCGAGTCGGAGCTGCTTTACCACCCGTACTTCCACACCATAGGGCGTGCATTGGTGGCGTGCCCGCCGAATTCGGACCTGGAATCGGCTGATCTACGCCGCTTTCGGACCTCGAATCCTTCAGCCGTCCCGGCCGATGACTCCCAGGTCCTTGGCGCCGTGGCCCTGGGCGATCAGCTGATCCATTCGAGCCGCAATCCCGGGCAGGGCCGCGAGCGTGGAGCCGGTTGCGGTCTCGATCATCAGGCGCAGGTCCTTGCGCGCCATCGTGAGCAGGAAGCTGGGGGTGAAATCGCCGGCCGCCATCTTCTTC
The DNA here is from genome assembly GCA_036396495.1 of Gemmatimonadales bacterium. Taxonomy (GTDB): domain Bacteria; phylum Gemmatimonadota; class Gemmatimonadetes; order Gemmatimonadales; family GWC2-71-9; genus SZUA-320. The sequence goes on along the minus strand of DASWKS010000218.1, from coordinate 154 downwards.
CCCCGCCCCCCGATGATTGCGGCGGGGTCGAAGAAGTCGAACAGCTTGAGGGTTGCCGCGGGGGCGATGCCGGCGCCGCGCCCGATCGCAAAGCAGTCGGCGATGATGGCGACGATTCCGATGATGTAGGCGTTGCCGCAGAGCTTGTAAGCGG
>DASWKS010000217.1:0-3958 GCA_036396495.1 Gemmatimonadales bacterium | reverse complement strand
AGTGGCTGGGCGCCTTCTGGCAAGACCTGGTAGTGGGCTTTCGCACTCTCCGGAAGAGTCCCGGCTTCACCCTGACTGCGGTGCTCACACTGGGCCTGGGCACCGGCGCCGTGGCCGCCATGTTCAGCATCGTGAACCGGGTGCTGCTTCGGCCGTTGCCCTATGCCGAGCCCGACCGGCTGGTGACCATCGAGGAGCGCCACGAAAGGGGCAGTGGCAGCCTGCCCTGGGCCAATTTCCTCGACCTCGAAACCCACGCAGGTTCGTTCACCGCGATGGCATCGTACGGCGCCTGGACGGCGACGGTGGTCGGCACCGGCCAGCCCCTCCGGGTACGGATCGGCGCCGTGTCGGCCGGCTTCTTCAAGGTGTTCCCACTGCGTCCGGAGCTGGGCCACCTGCCCGTGGCCGACGAGCATCGGCTGGGCGCGAGCCCCGTAGCGGTCGTGAGCCACGCGTTCTGGCGCGACGCACTGGGATCGCCCCGGTCGCTCGAGGGAATCCGGCTCAAGCTGGGCTGGGACCTCCAGGTGATCGGGGTGCTCCCTCCGGGCTTCGATTTTCCCGAACGCGCAGAAATCTGGGCGCCGCTCGAGCTGATGGAGCAGAGCCTGTCGCGCACCTCGCACAACTGGGACGTAGTGGGCCGGCTGCGGCCCGGTGTGGCGCCGGAGGCAGCGGCGCGGGAGCTGGACAACATCCTTGCCGCGCTCCGGCCCGTGTACTCGGGGGACTTCGACGCGACCGGCTCGCTGGTGACCGGACTCCAGCAGGCCGAGACCGGCGGGCTCGCGCGGCCGCTCTGGCTGCTGCTCGCCGCCGCGGGGCTGTTCCTGCTCGCGGCGTGCAGCAACCTGGCGAGCGGGATCCTGGCGCGCGGCACGGCGCGGCTCGGCGAGCTGACTGTGCGCTCCGCCCTCGGCGCGACCCGGGTCAGGCTGGCCCGGCAGCTCCTGACCGAGAGCGCGCTGCTTGCCGGGTTAGGTGCCGCAACCGGTCTCGGACTGGCGCTGTTCCTGCTTCGTACCCTGACCCCGCTCGCGCCCGCAGGCCTGCGGATGGACCGGGTGGGGATCGATGGCTGGGTCGCGGTCTTCGCGCTCGCCGTCGCCGTGGCCACGACGCTGCTCTTCGGGCTCTTCCCGGCGTTCCGGCTCTCCGCCACCTCCACGGTCACGACGCTGCGCGAAGCCGCGGTGGGCATGGCGAGCGCCCGAAGGATGCGCGCCTGGAACGTGCTGGTCGCGGCGGAGGTGGCACTCGCGGTGGCGCTGCTGTCGGGATCGGTGCTCTTGATCAAGTCGTTTGACCGGGTGATGCAGACGGAGCTCGGCTTCGACCCCCAGGGCGCGGTGGCACTCGCGGTAGACCTGCCTTCGGTGAACTACCCCGGCCGGTCGGCCAGGATCAGCGCGTTTCACCTCGCTGCGCTGGAGCGGATCACCGCGGTGCCGGGCCTCACCGCCGCCGGCTTCGTCAACGTGCCGCCGCTGTTCGGCAACGGTCCCAGCGGCTCGATGGTGGTGGAAGGCAAGCCGTTCGAACCCGGCGGCCGCTATTCCGGGTACTCCATCTATCGGGTGATCGGCGGCGACTACTTCCGGGCGATGGGAATGCCGCTGCTCAAGGGCAGAGCTTTCGGCCTGGGCGATGACGAACGGGCGCCGAAGGTGGTCATCGTGGACGAGGCCTTCGCGAAACAGGAGTGGCCGGGGGAGAACCCGCTGGGGAAGCGGGTCAAGCCGGCGGGGATGGACAGCAACAGCGAGGACGACGCCGAGCCGTGGTTCACCGTGATCGGGGTAGTGCCGAGCGTGCGCTCGAGCTCGATCACCGCTGCATTTCGGCCCACCTATTACTTCGACCACCGGCAACGACCGCCGTATCGCACTGCGTCGGTGACGTATGTGGCCCGCACCGGCGTGGCGCCGGCGGGAACCTTTGCCGCGCTGCGGCAAGCCATCCGCGCGGTGGATCCGGAGGTTCCCGCGGTGCTTCGGACGATGGATGAGCTGGTGCTGGGCACCGTGGCGGATAAGCGCTTCACGATGCTGGTGCTGGGGACGTTCGGCGCGCTGGCGCTGCTCCTGGCCGTGGTGGGGATTTACGGCGTGGTGTCCTATGCGGTAGCGCAACGCACCAGGGAGATCGGCGTGCGACGCGCACTCGGGGCGACACCGGGACGAGTGCGCACCCTGGTGCTCGGCACGACGCTCGCGGCCGTGGTGCCGGGGCTCGCGGTGGGTGCGGTGCTCACGCTCGTGAGCTCGCGCGCACTGGGCGCTCTGCTCTACGGCGTGTCGCCATTCGACCCGCCGACGCTGGCGCTGGCGGTGGGTGCGCTGGGCGTCGCCGCGCTCCTGGCCAGTCTGGTGCCGGCCTGGCGCGCGGTACGGGTGGACCCGCTGATCGCGATGCGGGCGGAGTAGAACGGCGGCAGACGCCTTGGCGAAGACCCCGGCCTTAGCTGCCACTGCGTCGACGGCTTAAGCTTCGGTGTCTCTTTCCTGGTCAGGTCGGTTCAGATGGCTGTCACGCTCGGGGATCTGCGCCGGTTCGCGGTCGCGCGGAGCCTCTTTCCTCCCACCACCCTGCAGGGCGCCCTCAACCGGCTTGGGTTTGTCCAGGCGGATCCGATCCGGGCGCCGGCGCGGGCCCAGGACTTGACGCTTCGCCACCGGGTTCGGGAGTACCGGGCCGGGGACCTCGAACGACTGTACCCGAGCCTGGAGGTCGAAGAAGACGTCTTCGTCAGCTATGGCTTCGTCCCCAGGCCGGTTCACGCGCTGATGCACCCACGCCGGTTCCGGCCGGCCTGGTCCGCTGGGCAGAATCGACGCATTGAGGCCCTGCTTGCTTTCGTTCGCGAGCGTGGTGTCACGCACCCGCGCGAGGCGGACGATCACTTCGCGCACGGGACGGTGAGGAACTACTGGGGTGGGTCGTCCAACGCGACGACTCATCTTCTGGAAGCCATGCACTACCGTGGGTTGCTGCGGGTAGTCCGGCGGGAGAAGGGCATTCGTATGTATGCGGTCCGGGAGCCGGTCGAGGTAGCAACCAACGGTGGCTGGCAGAAGCGGATCGACTCGCTGGTCGATGTGGCGGTCGGCAAGTATGCCCCGCTGCCGGGTCCCAGCCTGTCGAGCTTGGTGAGCCGCCTCCGGTATGCCGTGCCGCAGTGGCAGAGCGAGCTGAAAGCTGCCGGGAAACGGGCCAAGGATCGTCTCGCTCGGGCCCGGGTGAACGGAATCGACTGGTATTGGCCTCTGGATGAGGAGCCGCGGGACAGTGTTGCGGAGGAGACCGTTCGCTTCCTGGCCCCGTTCGACCCGGTGGTGTGGGACCGCCGTCGCTTCGAGTTGCTGTGGGGGTGGGAGTATCGGTTCGAAGCCTACACCCCTGCCGCCAAGCGGAAGCTGGGATACTATGCGCTTCCGCTGCTGTGGCGGGACCGGGTCATCGGGTGGGTCAATCTACCACCCGGCGACCGCGAGCTTCAGGCGGACGTCGGGTACGTTGCGGGGCGGCCGCCGGGGGACCGGGGGTTCAAGCACCAGCTGCTGGCCGAGCTGGATCGAATGCATGGGTTCCTCGGTCGAACTCCTTGAACGGTCTCGCGGTCGCTGCAACCAGAGGGCCATCCCGGTGATTGTCGGTCCGGGAGGACCAGGCGCCACTGAGTCGCGGTGGCCGCCACGCCCGCCGCAGTGAAGCCGACGAACTTGCCAAAGTCACGCGCTGCCGGCTGTGGACGAAGCGCCGCTCTCGAGCGCCACCTCGACAGAGAGGGTGCGCCCTTCAAAGGACCCGGCCTCGCTCAGGCTCCCACTCAGCAGCACCGGCCGGTTGAGACGATGAGGCGACCCGGTCCCCTAGCCAGCAGAGGAGGAACGAAGGCCATGGACATTCTTCACGCCATTGGAAACACATCGATGGTTCGACTTCGCAAAGTCGT
>DASWKS010000216.1:0-8043 GCA_036396495.1 Gemmatimonadales bacterium | reverse complement strand
TTCCTGCTCCCTGCTCCCTGCTTCCTGCTCCCTACTCCCTGCCTCCTGCTCCCTGCTCCCTGCTCCCTGCTTCCTACCAGGTCAGGACGATCTTCCCGAACGGCTCATTCGATTCCATCGCCCGGTGTGCCTCCGCGATCGCGGCCATGGGAAAGGTCGCACCAATGACCGGATGCAGGGGACGCAGACCGTCCGTCTGTCCGTCCGTCCGTCTGTCCGTCAGAAGTTGGTCCGTCCCGAACCACGGCAGCACCTCGGCCTCGAAGGCCCGCACCAATCCGATCCGTTCCTGCAGACCCCGGGTGCGCATCACCGAGCCGATCACCTGCAGTCGTTTGCGCAGCACCGGCACCAGGGTGGTTTCCACCAGCGGGCCCCGCAGAAATCCCAGCAGCACCAGCCGGCCCAGCGGCGCCAGCACCGCGAGATTGTCGGCGAAGGCCGGGCCGCCCAGCACGTCGACCACCAGGTGAGCCGGTTCGCACATCGCATCCCGGAAATTCTGGTGCGACGTGTCGATGCCGATGTCGAGCCCCAGGCTGCGGGCCCGCTCCAGCTTGGCCGCGGTGCGGGAAGTCCCGGCGACGCTCGCGCCGAGCCGCTTGGCCAACTGCACCATCGCGGTGCCCAGGCCGCTGCCGACGGCATGCAGCAGCACGCGCTCGGTGGCCGCCAGTCGTCCCCGCGTCACCAGCGCATCCCAGCCGGTGAGGAACGATTCCGGGATCGCCGCCGCCTCCGCCATCGTCAGCCCTTCCGGGACTGGCAGGGCTTCCTCCTCGTGAATCACCACCAGCTCGGCGTGGGCCCCGCCGCCGACCAGCCCCATCACCCGATCGCCGACCCTCCAGCGCGATGCGTCCGGGCCGAGCGACTCGACTTCACCGGCGTATTCGAGTCCGGGGATATCGGCGGGCCACGAGGGAGGCGCCGGGTACAGTCCCCGGCGCTGCAGCAGATCGGCGCGGTTGAGTCCGGCGGCGTGCACTCGCACCCGGACCTGTGAGGGACCCGGTTCAACCGATGGGACGTCCCGCAATTCCAGGACTTCGGGGCCACCCGGGGCGGCATGGACTATGCTTTTCATGCTGGCGGTACGTTACGTTTTCCAGTGGATTACCGTCGATAAACCGATGGAATCTCGACAGAAAGCCCTTCTGATGACGACATCCGTCCGAGTCCGCACCTGCCTCGTCATGCTGGCTGTGCTGGACCTTTCCCTCGTTCTCCCGGCCCATGCCGCCGCACAGGCCGAGGGGCGGGGCCGAGGCCAGGAAGACCGCCGGAACATCACCTGTTCCAGCTCCGGAGGCTACCAGCGTTGCTCCGCGCCCAACGGTTGGCGCGGCGCGCGCCTGGTCCGCCAGCTGTCCGACGCCGCGTGCACCCGAGGCGTCACCTGGGGCTTCGAGCGCGACTACATCTGGGTCACCCGCGGTTGCCGCGGTGTCTTCGATCCCGGCGATGCGGTGGCGGACAACGGCGAACGGGTCAACTGCGCCAGCCCCGGCCGCTATGTGCGCTGCCCGGCCGAGACCCGTCGAGGAGTCACCCTGATCCGGCGTCTTTCGGATGCTCCCTGCGTCGAAGGAAGAAGCTGGGGCGCCGAGTCGGGCTTCATCTGGGTCAACCGGGGCTGTCGCGCCGAGTTCATGGTGGGACGCCGCGGGCCCGGCCGTCCTGATCGGGAAGAGACCGTGGTGTGCGAGAGTTCGGGCGGCTATCACCACTGTCCGGTTCGCTTCAGCGAAAGGGGAGCTCGGCTGGTACGGCAGATGTCGAATGCCGCGTGCACCCAGGGACGCTCCTGGGGCTTCGACCGCGACGGCATCTGGGTCGACCGGGGGTGCCGCGGCATCTTCGAGGCCGGCGACGCCTCGGCCGATCCGGGAGAACGGGTCACCTGTTCCAGCGACGGCCGGATGCGCAGCTGCCCCGCCAACACCAGCCGCGGCGTCGAGCTGGTCCGCCAGCTCTCCGACGCGGCATGTCGGGCGGAGATCTCCTGGGGCTACGAGCGCGGCTTCATCTGGGTCGACAACGGCTGCCGGGCAGAGTTCAAGCTGGGCGGCGGCTATTCGCCCATACGAAGGCCGCGGTAAACGGTCGGACAGTCGGACAGTCGGACAGTCGGGCGGTCGGACGGACAGTGGACCGACTGCCCGACCGACCGACTGACCCTATTTCTTCTTCGAGTGGACCGCGAACGCCGCGCCCTGGGGATCCAGCACCACGGCGATGCGATCGCCACCCGGCACTTCCATGGGCGGCACGATCACTTTGCCGCCCAGCTTTTCTGCCGTCGCGGCCGCGGCATCGGCGTCCGGCACCAGGGCGTAGGGGAGCCAGTTGGGCACCGGGACCTTCGCATCCTTGTTGTAGATGCCGCCCAAGGGTAGCTCCTTGGTGAACCCGTACATCAGGTACTTGCCGCCCGGCCCCATATCCATGGTCTCGGTATTCACCCAGCCGAACAGCGTCGAATAGAACTTGAAAGCCGCTTCGTAGTCCGTGGTGGCCAGCTCGTGCCAGGAGAACTCGCCGGTGGTGGGCGCGGCATCGGGCAGAGAGGGGGTTTCGCTGGTGTAGAGAGCGAAGGCCGCACCCTGCGGATCGGCCACAACCGCGAAGCGGCCGACGTTGGGCAGGCTGGTCGGCGGCTTGAGCGTTTTGCCGCCCAGCTCTTCCACCCGCTTGGCGTAGGCGTCGGTGTCGGGGACGGAAATGTAGGTCAGCCAATTGGGCGGCACGCCCATCGCCTTCACCTCATCGGGCAGCGCCATCAGCCCGCCGACCGGCGCCTCACCGTTCGTCCACACCGTGTACGACCCATCCTGTGCCCATGGCTGCGTGCCCCATCCCACCACGGCGGTATAGAACGCCTTGGCAGCGCCGGGATCGGAAGTCATCAGTTCGTGCCACACAAACCTTCCGGGAAGTACAGCGGTCAGCGTCGTCGACATGATACCACCTCGGGGAGAATTGAAGGACGGAAAATGGGACGTCAACGTCACGATCTGGAGATGAGCTCCCTACGATGAAAAGACCAGGCAGAGTTTCCGGCAGATTTCTATTCCGGATTGCAGCGAATTCCTTTGAGAACGACCGTCACATCCCTGACCAGTCGTACTCCGACAAGCGTCGCCTGACCCGCCACAGCCACCCGCCGATCCAGATGAAGCCCAGGCCGGCGACTAACGGCATGAGGAGCGGCCAGGAGAAGCCCTGGCGCAAGATGGCCATGAAACCCGACGCGAGCGCCATAAGACCGGCCAGGAGACATACTGCTCCAAGTACTCGACCAAGCATTCGGCCCAACAGCCGGTCCACCCCATGAAGGAGCCTTGGCACCCGGCAAGCTTACTCGCTGTCCCGCTTGACCGCAGCCCCGCTTGGGGGCTCTATTGTACCGAACATAGCCCGAAAGCGCAATGCCCACCTATTGTGACATAGCGGCCGGCCATCCCTGGCATGGGCCCTACCACGATCGGGAGTACGGCTTCCCGATCCGTGACGACGCCCGTCTCTTCGAACGGTTGGAACTGGAGATCAACCAGGCGGGGCTCAGCTGGCTCACGATCCTCAAGAAGCGCGAGGCCTTTCGCCGGGCCTACGACGGGTTCGATCTCGAAATCGTGGCCGGCTACGGCGCCCGCCAGAAACAACGACTGCTGGGGGACGCGGGCATCATTCGAAACCGGTTGAAAATCGAAGCCGTCGTAGACAACGCACGACGGATCCTCGAGCTGCGCGCCTCACGTGGCTCGTTCCATCGCTGGCTCGACAGCCACCACCCCCGTCCCAAGCCGGAGTGGGTGAAGCTGTTCAAGCGGACCTTCCGATTCACCGGCGGCGAAATCGTGGGGGAATTCCTGATCAGCACCGGTTACCTGGCGGGAGCGCATCACCCGAGTTGCCCCGTGTTTCCCCGAGTGCTGCGACGCAAGCCGCCCTGGTCGAACCCGCCGCCATCGAGATGACGATGCGATCCGCTCTGTGGCTCATGCTCTGCCTCGGTACCGGCGGTGCCGCGGCCCAGGGACCCATCAATCGGGATCCTGCCGCCGCGCGACTGGTCACCGACGACATTCCCCGATTCTGGCGCGCGTTCGAGGGCTTCACCGGCGCGTCCACCCGTCGGGACAGCCTGAGTCTGTTGTTCGAGCGGTACTACCTCGAGGCTTCGCCCGGATTGGAGGCGTTCGTTCGACTCCGGATCGGGAGTCCGTTCGAGCTGCTCGAATCGATCCGGCGCCGGCCGCGCTACTATGCCGCCATCCGCGACAACAGTCTCAAGGTGGCCAGCCTGGAGCCGAGGATCCGGGAGCTGTTCGGCAGGTTCCAGCTGGCCTATGCCGACGCGGTGTTCCCCGACGTGTATTTCCTGATCGGCCGCTTCAATTCGGGTGGGACGGCCGATCGGACGGCGCTCTACATCGGCACCGAGTTCTACAGCCGCTCTCCCGACACCCCGGTGGAAGAGCTGGCGGCGTGGGAGCGCACGGTCACCCGGTCGCTGGACCTGCTGCCCTGCATCGTGCTACACGAGCTGATGCACTTTCAGCAAATGCCCCTCAAGGGACGGCGCACCCTGCTGGCGGCGGCCTTCCGCGAAGGAGCGCCCGATTTCCTGGCGCAGCAGCTCTGCCAGGGCAACATCAACGATGCCGCCCACGCCTGGCTCCGAGCCGAGCCGGGACGGGAGGCGGCCCTCTGGCGGGAATTCGCCGCCGAGATGGATAACCAGACCGACCCGAGCCGCTGGCTCCACAACGCCAACAACAGCGGCGATCGGCCGGCGGATCTCGGCTACGTGATCGGGTTCAAGATCGCGGAAGCATACTACCGGCAGGCGAGCAACAAGACCCAAGCGCTGGCGGACCTCATCCGCGCGGAAGACCCGGCGGCAATCCTGGCTGCCAGCGGATACCGGCCCATTTAACGATGGGGCGATTTGACGATTACGGCGCGGAGCGCCAGGTCGACAGGTCAAGCTCCGCTGTGTAATCGTCAAATCGTCAAATCGCTAAACCGCTAAATCGTCAAATGCCCCTGAGCTCCGCCTAACGTCCCAGTTCCAGCATCCCGATTCGCCCCGTTCCGCTCAGCGCGAGCCAGACCCGTTTCCGGACAGGATCGGTAACCATGTGCCGGACCACCGGGCCCGTGGTGGGAATGGCGACGGCTTCCATCTTCTCGGTCCTGGGATCGAAGCCGATCATCAAGCTCGACTGCGCCTCGTTGTACCAGATTCTGCCGTCGGTTCCCAATGCAATGCCGTACGGTCCCGCCCCGGGAGAGACCGACTTCCATTCCTTGAAGGTGCCGGTCCGCGGATCGAGCGCGCCCAGGTATCCCCGCTCGAAGTCGGTGTACCAGACAATCCCGTCGGGAGCAACCTGAAGTCGCCTCGGCCGCGCGCCCGGATGCGGAATGACGTATTCCCGAATGGCTCCGGTCGCGGTGTCGACCCGTCCCAGCTTGTTGGTCCCGAGCAGGGCGATCCACACCGATCCGTCAGGCGCTCCCCGCATTCCGTAGGGAATCGACCGTGGCGTGGCGGAGGTGAAGGTGCGAACCTGGCCGGTGGCCGGATCCAGCACGCCGTACGTGTTGTTATTGGCGTCGGTGAACCAGATCTTCCCGTGCCACACAATGGGGGTGTGCGGATGACGAGTCTCGGGCGGAAGTGGGAATTCCGTGATCTGGCCGGTGCGAGGATCGAGCCGACCCAGCTTGCCGGTCCGCTGGGCGGAATACCACACCATCCCATCGGGACCCACCTCGATCCCATGTGGTCCCGAGTTGGGGGTCGGGGTGGGGAAATCGGTGATCTTGCCGGTCGCCGGATCGAGCCGGCCGATGAAACTGTTGGTCTGGTCGGTATACCAGACGATTCCATCGGGACCGACAGCGGGATCGTGCGGAAAATTCCCGGCCCGGGGAATCAGAAATTCGGTGATGGTCGGCTTGGCGGTGGTATCGGCTGCCGGCCCGGCAATAGGGGGCCCGAACGCCAGGGTAAAGTAGAGCGAGCGCATTGGTGGCTCCGCACCTCGAAGGGGTGATCTCACTACGTGACGGCCCACCCTCAGGTTGCGACGCGCGGGCGGCCCATCGGGATACCGGCCCATTCAACGGTTTAGCGTCTGGCGGTTTAGCGAATTGGCCCGAGTGGCGTCACGCATCGCTGAATCGTCAAACCGCTAAATCGCTCAATGGCCTTTCAGCCGCCGAGCGAGTCGGGCGGCTTGGTGAACGCCTCAGGCGGCGCCGTGAGCACCTTGTAGTAACACCAGATGGTGAGGGACCACACCAACGCGGTCGAGCCGAGCAGCAGAATCCATCCCCCGAGGCGCATCGGCTCCTCCTAGGTGAGTGGTGGCAGCGGTTCGCGGTTGTCCAGATCCATACCGGCGGCCCGCCAGCGCCTGGCCCCGACCCGGACGGCGAGCACCATCCCCACGATAACGACCGCCACCAGCCCCAGGGCGAGCCTGGCCGGCGGGGACGCCGCCACCGCCGCCGCCGACGTGGGAAGATTCTGGAGACAGAATCCCACGAACACGATGATCAGGTAGAGCGGTGACACATACATCAGAATGAACTTCACCACCGACGGCAGCCGGATCAGGCCGCCCTCGTGGATCTGCTTCCAGCCGCGGTCGATCCCGAAGAACCAGGCGAAGGCGATCGCCTGTAGCCCCGCCATCACGAAGATCAGGAACGTGCCGACCCAGAAGTCGAGGGTGTTCCAGAAGACCCCGTTCTGGGTGTACCAGAGCGTCATCCCCGATCCCACTACGCCCAGGAACACCATGGCGGTGGTCGCCCGGGCCTTGGTCCAGCCCAGGGCCTCCATCAGGAAGGCCACGGCCGGCTGGTACATCGACAGCGAGCTGGTGACCGCGGCCAGGAACAGCATGAAGAACCAGATCGCGCCGACCAGGTTGCCCAGCCCGCCCATTCGCGCGAACACCACCGGGAGGGTCTGGAATCCGAGACCGAAGGACCCGGTGGCCACGGCCGCCGTGGTTCCGCTCAACCCCAGAAAAATGAACGACGCGGTCAAGGTGATCATCCCGCCGAACCCGACCTCGAACAGCTCGTTGGTTGCCGTCGAGGTGAGCGCCGAGAGCGCCACGTCACTGCGCCGCTTGAGGTACGAAGCGTAGTTGAGGATGATGCCGAAGCCCACCGAGATGCTGAAGAAGATCTGTCCGGCCGCGGCCAGCCAGGTCTGGAAGTTCCCCAGGGCCGAAAAGTCGGGGTTCCACATGTACGCCAGCCCGTTCACCACGTTCTGGTCCGGCGTCGACGGATCCGGCGTTCCCAGGCTCAGGACCCGGAGCAGGACGATCAAGGCGCAAACCGCCATCGCCGGCATGGCCCAGGTGCAGAACTTCTCGATGCCCTTGGAAATGCCGCGATACACGAAATAGATGTTGATGGTGAAGACGAACACCCAGGACAGCAGCGGCAGCCAGCTGACGCCGCTGAACAGCGCTCCGTCGGCCGCCGCCCCCGTGTACTGGGTATAGAACGATGAAGAGGCCGCGGTCTGGTTCGCGACCGACGCCGCGGGATCGACGCCCACCCCGCCTGTCAGGTACTTGATGAAGTACCCGAACGTCCACGACTCGATAAAGACGTAGTAGAAGCTCACCACCAGGGGAATCAGCGCCCCGATGACTCCGAAGTAGCGTCCCCAGGCCCGACCCGCGATCACCCCCATGATGCCGGGCGCGGAGTGAAACCCTTTCGCACCGCCGTAGCGCCCCATGGCCCACTCGGCCCATCCCAGCGGGATGCCGAGTAGGAGCAGCGCGCAGAAGTACGGAATCAGAAACGCCCCGCCCCCGTTCTGCGCGGCCTGGCCCGGAAAGCGAAGGAAGTTGCCCAGGCCGACCGCCGAACCGGCCACGGCCAGGATCACACCGACGCGGGTACCCCACTCTTCCTTGGGGGAGGTACTCATGCCACGCTCGTTAGGCTGGAGGAAGGAACGGTCCCGCGGACAGCGCCCCCAACCTACGGTCCGGC
>DASWKS010000215.1:0-1817 GCA_036396495.1 Gemmatimonadales bacterium | reverse complement strand
GATCGACGAAAAGTGACCGAGCCTCCCGTTCCTGCGCGCATCGACCGTGCGGCGCTGGAGCGGATTCTCCAGCGCGCAGCCGAGCTGCAGGCGCAGGAGCACGACGTGGGTGAGGGACTCAGCTCGGATGAGGTGATCGCGCTGGGGAAGGAGGTGGGCATCCCCGGCCCCCTGCTGCGTCAGGCGATGCTGGAGGAGCGCAGTCGCATCGCGGCCGCGACGCCCGAAGGGCTGGCCGATGAGTTGTTCGGATCCGACGAAGTGGTGGCGGCCCGGGTGGTGCGCGGCACCCCCGAGGCGGCCGAGGCCGCCTTGCTCGAGTGGATGGACAAGAACGAGCTGCTGGTGGTGCAGCGGCAGCAGCCGGGCCGCATCAGCTGGGAGAAGCTGACCGGAGTCCAGGCCGCCATGCGGCGCGGGATCTCCACCTTTGAAGGCGCCCGGGCCCGCTTCATGCTCGTGCGGACGGATGTGGTGCGCGCCACCATTACGGCGCTGGAGGACGGCTACTGTCACGTCGCGCTCGCCGCCTCGCTCCGGGGGGCCCGGGCCTCGGTGCTGGCCGGCGCCGGCGTGATGGGCGGGTTGGGGATCGCGAGCGCCGGGGTCCTGGTGGCCCTTCAGGCCGTCTGGTTTCTCCCGCTGGCGCCTCTGCTCGGCGGATCCGCGCTGGCGTGGGCCTTGAGTCGGCGGCACCGGCCCACGGTGGAACGGACCCAGCTCGGACTGGAACGCGCCCTGGACCACGTCGAAGGCCATGCGATCAAACCGGCCCATGAACTTCCCACCCGAGGCCACGGTCTCTTCGAGCTGATCACCGGGGAAGTGCGCAAGGCTATCACCTCGGCATCGGTCCAACCTTCCCGGCGGCAGTCGCGAAAGCCATGACAGACTTCACCCGCGTCGGTGTCCTCGGTGCCGGTCTCATGGGCAGCGGCATCGCCCAGGTCTCGGCGGTGGCGGGCTATCCCGTGCTGGTCCGCGACGTCGACCAGAAAGCGCTGGACCGGGGGCGCCAGATGATCGAGCGCTCCCTGGCCAAGTTCGTCGAGAAGGGCTCGCTCCGGGGTGACCAGCGCGACGCGGCGTTGGCGCGGCTCGACTTCACCACCGACCTGGCCGCGCTGGCCCAATGCGATCTGGTGATCGAGGCCGTGACCGAGGACCTCGCGATCAAGAATGCTCTCTGGTCCGAACTGGGCTCGGCCTGTCCGGCGGCGACGATCTTCGCCTCCAACACCTCGAGCCTCCCGATCGTCGCGATGGCCATGGCGACGGGACGGCCCGACCGATTCGTGGGACTCCACTTCTTCAATCCGGTCCCCCTGATGGCGCTGGTCGAAGTGGTACGGGCCGTCGGGACCTCGTCGGAAACGGTGGATCGCGCCATGGGATTTGTCCGCCGGCTCGGGAAGGAGGCCATCGCCGCCAAGGATAGTCCCGGCTTCATCGTCAACCGGCTGTTGGTGCCCTACATGGTGGATGCGGTGCGGGCGCTGGAACGGGGAGTCGGGTCGGTGGCGGACATCGACCTGGGTATGAAGCTGGGTGCCGGACATCCGATCGGCCCGCTGGCCCTGATGGACCTGGTGGGACTGGATACGGCCCTCCGCGTCTCGGACATCATGTTCGACGAGTTTCGAGAGCCCCAATACGCCGCGCCGCCCCTCCTGCGGCGGATGGTGATGGCGGGTCATCTGGGCCGGAAGACGGGCCGGGGATTCTACGATTACTCGGTCAATCCACCGGTGCCGACGGTATGACTCGGACCGACGGCCGGCCGGACGGACCGACGGACCGACGGCCAGTCATCCTGA
>DASWKS010000214.1:0-1768 GCA_036396495.1 Gemmatimonadales bacterium | reverse complement strand
TCGGGTTGTTGCCGATCCGTTTGGTCCAGACCCGGAAGGTGCCCTTGGGCGTGGTAATCGGTATCAACCTAACCCCGCCGCTCAGGACGTCCTCGCGGCCGGAGTTGTCGAAGTACGCCGCCGCACCGGAGCGTTCCGGCGAGGGCGCCGGCGTGCACTGGATCAGTGTCACGATCAGAACCAGCAAAAGGCCCCGCGTCATTGTCGCTCCCTTATTGAGCTGCGAGGAGAATGTCCGGCCAGGGGGATAATGCTGCCGGACCGTCCGTCGCGCGAGCCTCCGGAGGCGCCGATTGGCGCCCGACCGTGCTCCGGGGTACCATCTCGCCTCCTCCGTTCCTGGATCACCTGACGTGACGTCTCCTGCTTCCGGCCCGAGCCCGGCGGACCCGCCCACGGATCGCCTCTCCCGCGTTGCCGCCTTGCTGGGCCGCCTGATTCCGGATGCGCTCACCACCTCCATTGCGCTGCTGGCCCTGGTGTTCGGGGTGGCGCTGGTGATGGGGAACCCGCTCGCCGGCACCATGGACGCCTACTATCGCGGCTTGTGGATGCTGCTGCCGTTCACGATGCAGATGACCCTGATCCTGGTGCTGAGCGGCACCCTGGGTGCGACGCCCACCTTCCGACGCCTGGTGGTGGCGCTCTCCCGCATCCCGCGGAGCAGTACCCAGGTCCTGGGGCTCGCAATCCTGGTGACGGCCGGGCTGTCGTATCTGTATTGGGGACTGGGCCTCGCGCTGGGGCCGATGGTGGCGATCCACTTCGCGCGGGAAGCCGAGGCGAAGGGGCTCGCGGTCGACTTCCCGTTTCTGCTGGCCGTGGTCGGAGCCGCACTCTCGGTGTGGCAATTCGGGCTCTCGGCCAGCGCGCCGCTCCTGATGAACACGCCGGGTCACTTCCTGGAGAGCACCACCGGGCTCATGCCGCTTCGAACCACCATTTTTTCTCCGGCGGCGCTGGCCTTCGTGGCGCTCTTTCTGCTGGTGCTGTTCGGGTCGGCCCGAATCATGTCGCCCCGGCGGCCCACGCCGATTTCGAGCTTCCCCGATTCGTTTCGTCTGGCGGAACCGCTCCGGCCGGCGGATCCCGAGCCGGGAACCCGGCCGCTCGAAGCCGTCCCGAGTCTCTCGGAGCGGATCGAAGGCCACTCGGTGCCGGCGCTGCTTCTGGGGGCCGCGCTGGCGGGATGGATCTTTTATCACTTCGCCGTGAAGGGAGGGGGTCTCGAGCTCAACTCACTCAACACGGTGCTGCTGCTGTTCTGCCTGGTGCTGCACCGCAACGTGCGGAACTTCTCGAAGGGTCTGCAACAGGCAGTCCTCTCGGTCTGGCCGGTGGTGGTGCTGTATCACCTCTATGCCGGTGTAGCCGGACTGATTCAATTCACCAGCGTGGGGGAGAACTTCGCGGCCTTCTTCGGCGGGCTCTCCACTGGGCTCACCTTCCCGCTGCTCACCGCGCTCTCGGCGGCGGTGGTCTCGGTCTTCGTGCCCTCGAGCGGCGGCCAGTGGGTGATTCAGGGCTTCATTACGGCGAAGACCGCGGCTGCGGTCGGGGTGACCGCCCAGCGCGGGTTGCTGGCGCTCAGCATCGGCGACCACGTGGGGAACCTGATATCGCCCTTCTGGGTGGTCATCGCGGCCGGGATCGCCCGGATCGACTTCCGGCGGTTCATTGGCTTCAATCTGGCCTTCGCCGCCATCTGGTTCGGGCTGGGGGTGCTGGTGTTCACCTTCCTTCCAGTCTGAAACTACAGGACTAAGGC
>DASWKS010000213.1:0-24259 GCA_036396495.1 Gemmatimonadales bacterium | reverse complement strand
GCTCGAAGTAGATGACCACGTTGCGGCAGACCACCAGGTCATAGGGCGGCGCCGGTGGGGCGTCCCGGCCCAGGTCGTGGCGGAGCACCCGGACCAGGGCACGGACCGGCGGCACGATCCGGCGGCGGTCCCCCTCCAGCGACGTCCACCGCTCGACCATCGCAGGGGGCGCCTCGCGGAAGGACGCCACCGGATAGCACCCGGCTCCCGCCGTCGCGAGACAGGCTTCATCGACATCGGTGGCGTCGACCCGAACCCGCGAGGCGGCGGGCGCACCGGCAGACTCCCAGGCCGCGGCCAGCAGCATCGCCAGGGTGTAGGCCTCTTCCCCCGAGGCGCACCCGGCGCTCCAGGCCGAAAACCCCGCCGACGGGGTCGCGGCTTTTTCCGCCAGCTCGGCGGCGAGCCGGCTCCAGGCCTCCGGGTTCCGAAAGAACTGGGTGACGTTGATGGTGAGGGTCGCCAACAGCCGCGACACCTCCTCGGGTCGTTGCTCCAGCACCCGGGCGTATGCGGCGAGGGTCGTGACGCCGCAGGCCCGCATCCGCACCGCCAGCCGTCGTCGCAGGCAGCGATCCTTGTACATGTCGAGCGGCGGCAGCCGATGCCCCGAGAGGCGCTGGAGCAGCAGGGCGAATCCGGGATCGTCCGTCAGGGTCATGCGGACTGGTTGACCGTCTGCAGGTTGGCCCGGGCCAGCTGATGGCGCGGGTTGAGCTCCAGGGCCCGGTTCCAGTGGGCGGAGGCGGCCGCATTATCGCCCCGCTTCAACGCCAGGTTGCCCAGCTTGAAGTAGAGGTCGTCTCCCAGATCGGGCTGGAGCCGGGCCGCGCGGTGATACGCCTCCCACGCTTCCTCGAACCGGCCCAGTCGGTAGTAGATGTCGCCCAGGTTCTTGGAGATCTGGGGGAGTCCCGGGTTTTCGCCTAACGCCGTGAGGAGCACGGCCTCGGCCCCGGCCAGATCACCCGACGCCTCCAGAAACACCGCCTGGTTGTTGAGCAGGACCGGGTGGTGGTCATAGCGGGCGGCGCCTTCGCATGCGACCGCGAGGGCTCGCTCCAGATCGCCCGCCAGTGCCTGGGCCCGGGTCGCGGCCCAGTACCACAGCGCCGGGACCGTTTCGCCATAGAGCTCGCGGGCCCGTCCCAGCCGAACCGCTCCCAGCTCCGCGTCGCCCCGTTCCAGCGCCGCGATGCCCCACGCCAGGTGGGTCCGCGCGTCGTTAGGCGACCGCCCGGCCGCGTCGGCCAGACGGCTCTCGGCCTGGTCCGGTTCGCCCGCTTCGGCCAGGGCCACGCCCAGGTTATGCACGATCGCCGGCCGGGGTCCGGCCCGGTCGGCCGCGTGGCGGAACAGCGATGCCGCCTCGGCCCACCGTCCCTGCCGGGCCGCGATCAGTCCCAGGTAGAAGGGCGCCTGGCCTTCCGACGGACGCAGCTCCGCGACGCGGCGGAACTCACGCGAGGCCTCGTCGAGCATGGCGGTCCGGTAGAAGGCGATGCCGAGGTTGCGATGCTCGTCGATCTGCAGATCGACCGACCGGCCGGGCGGCGGCGCCGACGAGGTTCCCACCCGGTGCACCAACCCGGCGGTCAGCAGACCGTAGAGCGCCTGGCAGGTGTCGTACTCGCTCATACCCGACTCGTCGATCAGACCGCGCACGTCGCGCCGGCCGTCGATCAGCGGCAGAATCCGGCGTTGCGCATCGCTGAAATCGAGCTCGGGCGTGCCGTCCTGACTCCGGTCCCGCGCGAACACCAGATCGAACGACGGAATCTTCTTCTCGATCACGCTCCATTCATCGATCCGGCGGGCCCCTTCAAGCAGAAGGGCATCGGGCGGGATGCGGACCCGGTCGGCGTCCGGCTCGGGCTCGACGCCGGGCTCGAAGCTGAAGCTGCCGCTGGTCCAGGTGAACAGGGTGTAGACCGCCTCTTCCACTTGACGATGGACCGCGGCGGCCAGCTCCTCTCCGGTGATGGCGCCCAGCTCCCGCAGGATGACACCCAGGCGGCGGCCGTGGGCCATCGCCTGCATCTGGATGGCCTGCGCCAGCTGTTCCGGGGTGATCCGTCCACTCTTCACCAGCATGTCGCCCAGCCGGTCCCGCCGGTTCACGATGGCGGCGTGAATGACCCAGCCGTTCTCGAAAAACACCGAGGCGTGGCTCTGACGATCCGCCACCGCCAGGCAACCGGTGCGCCGGCCCAGGAAGAGCAGCTGGATGACATCGGGGAGGGCCGCTTCGCGGAGACTGCCTTTGATGGCCATCAGCGGAAGTCCTCGATCAGCCGATCACCGGCGTGGGGCCACCGGTCCACCAGTTTTTCCCGGAGCCGCGGCCCACCCACCGTCGGACCCAGAATCCCGGGGGGGGAAGCCGGCTGGCGCGGAGCCGCTCGGGGCGGGGCGTCGAGCACCTGCCGCGCTAGGGCCAATCCCAGCTGGCTGCGTCCGCTCTCGGCCGCCCGGAGCACCCGTTGCACCGTGGCGTGGACCGCCCGGATCCCGTCGGCCGGCCGGGCCGCCAGGTATTCCGCCAGGGCCGCGTCGTCGGCCGCCTCGGTGGCAGACAACAGCCGGGCCACGATCTCCAGCCGCACTTCGTGATCGGGCCGGGGCATTTCGACCACGATCCCGGCCGCGAGCCGTGCCAGCAGCTGGGGTGCCAGGCCGGTCAGCTCGGCCACCGGCACGGCAGAGCTGAACACCACTTGGCGTCCGGCGGAGAGCAGGTGGTCGAGCAGGCCGGCCAGCTCCTGCTGCACCTCCGATCGGCCGGCCAGGAGATGGACGTCATCGATCAACAGCGCGCTGGCCCAGCGGAAGCGCCGCCGCCAGGCGGGGAGCTGATCGGTGTCGGCCGCCTCCTGCAGCGAGGCCTCCAGCCCGTGGGCGCCGACGCAGACCACCCCCCGGTGCTCCTGCTCCACCAGGGCATTCCCGATGCCGTGCAGCAGATGAGTCTTTCCCACTCCACTGTCACCCACCACCAGCAGCGGATTGGGCCCGCCGCCCGGTTCGGCCGCGACCCCGCGGGCGGTATCCAGGGCCAGACGATTGGAGGGCCCTTCGACCAGGTCGTCCAGCCGGTATTGCGACTGGGGCAGACAGGAGACCAGGTCGCGCACCCGGGCTTCGTCGAGCAGCTGCTGGGCCAGGGTCAGCTGGTCGGGATCCTTGAACGCTTCGTGCGCCGCGATGTCGGGCGCCAGCTCGCGCGCCTCCTGCTCCAGCCGGCGCAGGGTGTCGAGGTCGGCCTCGAAGCGGTGCAGCATCTCTTCCGGCTGGGTGGCCAGCTCATGATCGAGCAGCGCCTGCAGCCGGGCGGTGTGATACCCTTCGCCCTGCCAGCGGAGCATGGCGTCGGCGATGCGGCCCCGCCAGCGATCCACCTGCTGGCTCACGCTCGCCACCACGTCCGACAGGAACGATCCGAATTCGTCGCTCTCCTCCGCCAGCGGCGAACGGGGCTCGCTCGGCGGCCGGGCCGGTTCGGGCGCCGCGGTCCGCACCCCGGTATCCGGCAAGGGTTCGTCCAGCACCCCGGTGATCAACACCCGCGCCTGGGCCGGGTCGAGCGAGGTCGGGCTCACCGCCTGAAACGCCAGCAGCCGCCGGGCTGCGCTCACCAGATCGCGAATCGAGGTGAAAGGCAGGCCGGCGATCTCCTCCAGCACGGCCGGTGTCATCCCCACCCCGCCTTCCCCGCTCTGGCGGGCCATGATCTCCCAGCGCATCGCGGAGTCCGGCGGGTTGAGCTCCACACCCAGTCCGGTGGCTAGAATGCGGGCCCCGGCCGGGTCGGCGTCGATCAATTCCGCCGGGGATTTGCGGGACGCGAGCACGGTGGAGCGTCCCGCGCTGATCCGGGTCTCGAGCACATCCAGCAGCTGCTGCCGGGCCTCGCCCCGCTCCAGCAACCGATGCACGTCATCCAGCAGCAGCAGCCCGCATTCGACAAAGGGCGACAGAAACTCCCGGCCCCGTCCCCCGACCTGGGCCGACCGCCAGCCGTCGACCAGCTCGCTCCAGCTCCCGATCCGGACCACCGCCCGCGGCTCGACGTCCAGCCGCAGCAGGCCGATGGCGTGCAGCAGGTGGGTCTTCCCCAGGCCTTCACCACCATGGATGATCAGCGGATTGAAGGGCGGCTGGGCCGATTCCGCCATGGCGCGCGCCGCCGAAACTGCCAGCTGATTGGCGGCGCCGGTCACCAGCGTGCCGAAGCCGAGCGAAAGATCGAGACCGGAGCTCATGTCGCGACCCGGGCCGACAGCCGCTCCAGGACCAGCGCGCTGATGGCCCTCAGCGTTTCGAAGACCCCGCTGCCGCGCAGGGCATCGGCGGGAAAGCTGGGCACGCCCCGGAAGTTGAGCGAGTCATCCAGCGAGCTGGGCGGCAGGATCAGCTCCGACGGCAGATCCTGCTTGTTGTACTGGAAAACCAGCGGGAAGGCCCGCACGTCGACTCCCTGGTCGAGCAGGTTGTCCTGCAAATCCTGCAGACTCTCGAGGTTCTCGTCGAACCGGCGCGCCTGGCTGTCGGCCACAAAGACCACGCCGTCGGCGCCCTGCAGCACCAGGCGCCGGGTCGCCGCGTAGTAGATCTGGCCCGGCACGGTGTAGAGCTGGAACCGGGTGGAGAAGCCGGAAATCTTGCCCAGGTCGAGCGGCAGGAAATCGAAGAACAGGGTGCGGTCCCCGTGAGTGGCCAGGGATAACATCTCGCCCCGGCGGCCGGCGGGAACCCGGCCGTGGACATACTGCAGGTTGGTGGTCTTGCCGCAACGGCCCGGTCCGCAATAGACCAGCTTGCAGGTGATTTCGCGGGCCGTGAAGTTGACGAGCGGCATGCTCAGCGACCGAAGAGGGTGCGGAGACTCGAATTCAGCTCTTCCTCGAACCGCTCCGCCAGGATGGGAGCGCGGACCCGCGCGCCCGGGGCCGCCAGACGCAGGTCGCCGGCCAGCCGGTTGAAGAAGAGCTGCACCAGCCCAATGGTGGTGTCGTCGCCATACACCACCAGCGCGATCCAGGTGGCCTCCGGCATGGCGAACGGCGCCAGCAGCACGCCCCGCGCGCCTCCCTGGTGGACCACGTTTCCCAGCGTAGGGAGGCCCATGATCCGGGCCAGCTCCGTGGTCGAGGCGACGATGGCCGCGCCCAGCGCGGCCACCGACATCACGTCGAGTGAACGGGTGAAGCCGTGCTGCGCTACGACCTGTCCCGATGACGTCATCAGGAGAACCAGCCGGGCGGACGATTCCCGCAGAAACTCCGTCAACGGCGGATCGACCCATGGTTCCAGGGCCCGCATCAGGCGACTCGCTGCGCGGCATCGCGCAACGCCAGGCGGAGCAGACCCACGTTGGCGTCCGCGTCGGCCACCGCGGCGAGCAGCAGTCCCGAGCCCGCCGGCGTCGCCATCACGGCCCCGAGCTCGGCCTCGAGATGCACCAGGCGGGGAGCATCATGCCCCAGGGCGGCCACGGCCCGCCCCAACCGCACGACCAGGCTCGCGGCCAGCGCGGCCACCGCGCCACCGTCCACATCGCCCATGGATGACTCCGCCACCACCAACCCGTCCTCGGCCGAGACCACCAGGGCGCCGCGTACTCCGGGAACCCGGGTGATTCCCTCCAGCAGACCCGACCATTGCGAGCTCACGCGGTCCGCTCCAGCCAGCGCCGCGCCGCCGCGGCGGACCGTTCGGCGAACAGGGCCAGCCGGCCCGCGGGCGTGGCGGACTCGGTGCGCGCGAGCATCATGGTCTCGGGAGTGGGCGGCACGATGTAGAACTGCACCTCCGCGCACTCGATCGACACCGCCCGCCAGTTGCCCAGCCCCAGCAGCCGGGTGGCGCGGGCCGCCTCACGGGAGACACCGACCAGTTCGGCGGCCACCGCATCGGAGCCGTCGGCGCCGTCCCGCCGCGACAGCGTGCCGGACAGCCGCCGCCCCTGGGCATCCACCAGGACCGATTCGATCGGCTCGTCCGATGGGGCCGGGACCGGGGCCGGCGGCGGCAGTTCCGACTGGCGCCGCTCCCGGACCCGCGCCAGGGCGGAGAACGCGTTGGCATCGTCGGGCACGATCGCGAGCGCGGCCACCAGGTGCCGCTCGGCCCGAGCGAAATCTCCGGCCCGGTACGCCAGATACGCCAGCCCGCGCAGAGCACCCAGATGACGTGGATCATGACGCAACGCTTCGGTCCAAGCGTCGAACGCGGCGTCGCCCGCGCCCCGATCGGCGTGAATCCGGGCCAGCAGGTCGTGCGCGTCGGCCAGCAACGGATAACGCTGCGATCCGCCGCTCACCACGGTCAGAGCGGACTCGAGCTGGCCCCGGCGCCGCAGCGCCTCGCCCAGATCGAGAAACACCAGGCTGGCCGGCTCGGCCGCCAATCGGGCCGTGAGCGCGGGAATGTCGTCGGTCATGGAGTGACTCGGAGGCCTTCCGCCATCACCCGGGCCGCCTCGCGGAGCCGAACCACCGCGGCCAGATGGCGATCCTCCTCGGCGGGACGGCCCGGCAACAGCAGCCAATCGCTCCAGGCCTGCATCGCTTCGTCAAAGCGCCCCAGCCCCGCGCGGCACTGTGCCAGGAGCCGCAGCACCGGCGCCGATGCGGGATCGAGCCGGGCGGCGTCGCGTAAGGCCTCTTCTGCTTCGGCGTAGCGGGCCTCGGCCAGATAGGCGCGGCCGATCTGCAACGGAGCGCGGGCGTCACCGGGGTAGCTCGCCGCGACGGCCTCCGCCAGCGTGCGGGCGGCGGCTGGGTCACCCTGGCGCAGAAAGCCCTCCGCCTGTCCCAGCAGGGTGGCCGGGTCCTGCCGCGGAACGACCGCGGCCGACTCGGTCGCGGGATCGATCAGGACAATAACACCCGCCGCGGCGAGCCCGAAGAGCGTCCGCGCCACGTCGAAATCCGAGGCGCCCAGGCTGCGCGCGATGGCGCGCGCGTCCAGCACGCTATCGCAGGCCGCCAGCACCCGCCACTCGAACGGCCTGAGGGTCAGCGATCCCGGCTCCTCGGTCGTGGGCGGCGCCAGCCGGGCCACGACACCCAGATGCGGGATGCGGCTCTGGATCCGGGACCACTCGTCGATGCGGCGGGCCGCTTCCATGAGCACCGCTTCAGTGCTGATGCGGATGGAGGCATCGCGGGGAATGTCGGACCCCACGCCTTCGTCGAATTGGAACCACCCTTCCGACCAGCTCAGGACGGTGAAGACCACTTCCTCCACCTGGGCTCGCACCAGGTGTTCCATATCCCGCCGGCTGATCGCGCCGATGGTCACCAGGATCTCACCCAGACGGCGAATGTCGCCGTCCTGCTGCATCGAGTTGGCGCGGAGCAGATCCTCTTCCCGGATCTTGCCCGCGTGCAGCAGCAGCTCGCCGATCCGGTGCGGGTTGCTGCGGATGCCCGCGGCCACCACGGCGCCGTTCTCGAACCAGATGGTGCCCTCGTTCTGGCGCAGCTCCGACGTCACTTTGAGCACGCCGGTCTTGCGGCTCAGATCGAGCAGCTGGAACACGTCGTGGATCCCCAGCTCGCGCAGCGGCCCCCGGATCGACATCTCAGCCCTCCGGCGTCGCGAGAATCCGGGCCAGGTCGCGGGCCGAGCGCGCGTGCTGCCGAGCCATCGCGGCCAACGGACCGGTGGGGCTCACATCCACGACCCGCTCCCAGGCTTGCACCGCGTCGTCATAACGGCGCAGCCGGGCCGACGCCACACCCAGGTGAAACAGGGCCGAGAGATCGTCGGAGGTGTACTGCAGGACCCGGCGAAACACCACCACGGCCTCTTCGGGTCGCCGGGTGTCGAGCAGCGCCTGTCCCAGCAGGGTGAGCGCGGGAAGGGCGATCGGCTCCGCCAACAGGTAGTCGACCAGGAGATTGACGGCTTCGTCCGCGTGGTCCTCGCGCCGCAGCAGGAACGCCAGTGCCAGGGTGGCCTCGAGGTGGGTGGGCAGGAGCCCGACCGCGTGCCGGTAGGCCATCCGGGCCTCGGCCAGATCGCCCAGCTCCTCTTCCACCGCGCCCAGCTCGTACCACGCCTGCATCAACGCCGGGTCCAGCTGCAGCGCGGAACGGTAGGCGGCCCGGGCGCCGCCCCGATCGCCCGACTGGCGCGCGACCGATCCCAGCAACAGCAACAGGTCGCCCCGGCCGGGCAGTCGCCGGGTGGCTTCCTCGACATCGATCCGGGCCCCATGTCGATCACCCGCCAGCAGTCGGGCCCGGGCCCGGGCCGCGAGCGCATCACCCGAACCGGGCGACACCGCCACCAGGCGTTCGGCTACCTCCAGCGCGTCGCTGCCCCGCCCCAGGGCGGTGAGCGTCTGGGTTTCTCCCAACAGCGCCTCATAGCTGTCAGGCTGATCCACCTGGGCCGCGCGGAACCGCTCCAGTGCCTCCCCGTGCAGTCCTCGCCGGGCGAAGATCCGTCCTAGCAGCGTCGTCCCGCTCGCCACCGGACCACCTCGCCGGATCACCTGGCTGACTTCCGCGGTGGCGGCCTCCAGCAGGCCCTTGTCCAGGAGGTCGCGCGCGACGGCGAACGGGTCGGCTTCGGAAACCGCTTCGGGTCGCGCTTCCTCCGGCGCCAGCTCCGCGAAGACCTGGTCCAGGGCCGCGGCTTCGAACTGGAACTCGTCTCCCAGCGTCACCGCCCCCACGTCGGCGGACAGGTCCGCCGCCACCGGGATCTCGGACTCTTCGAACTGCAGATCGACGGTGAGAGTAAAGCGCTGCGGCACGTAGTACGGATCGAGCTCCAGCGCCCGCTTGGTTTCCCGCAGCGCATCGTCGAACTGCCCCAGCTGGCTCAGGCAGAATCCCAGATTGTAGTGCGCGATCGCGCTCTCAGGATCGGCTTCCACCGAGCGGGCGAAGGCATTGCGGGCCTCGGTGAACTGCTTGAGATTCATCAGCACCTGGCCGATCCCGTTCCACGCGACCGGATGGTCGGGCCGCTCCCGCAGCACCTCCCGGTAGGTATCGACCGCCAGCTGATAACGGTGCCGCTGGGCGTGGAGCAGCGCCAGGTTGAGCCGCGCCGCCGCCAGATCGGGCCGGACCCGCAGTGCGGCCTGGAACGCGGCCAGGGCCGGCTGATCGTCCGGTTCCATCGCGCGCACCACCCCCAGGTTGTTCCAGGCGAGTCCGTTGGAGGGATCGAGATCGGTGGCGCGGCGATACTGCTCCCGGGCCTCTTCCCGCCGGCCCGCCTGGTGCAGGCAGACCGCCTTGTCGTTGTGGAGCCGGGCGTTGCCGGGCTGGCGTTGCAGCAGCGTCTCGTACAGCTCCAGCGCTGGGGCAAAGTCGCGTCGCAGCAGGTGTACTTCGGCCAACCCCTGCAGAGTCGCTTCGCGGTCCTCCCCCTCTTCCAACGACAAACGGTACTCCCGCAGCGCTTCCGCGAGGTACCCGCGCTGCCGGAACGCCAGTCCCAGATTGAGATGAGCCCGGCCCCCGCGCGCCAGCCGGGGCCCGTCGCCCTGCGGCTCGGGCGCGGCCCGGGGAGCGGGACGGCCCTTTTCCACCCGCAGGTTGGCGTGGGCGCTGCCCAACGCGGGCGACAGCTCCATCGCCTTCCGGGTCGCGGCGCGAGCTTCGTCGTGGCGGCCCAGCTCGCCGTAGACGAAGCCGAGCAGGTAGTGCGCCTGAGGATTGTTAGGCGCGAGGTGGACCGCGTCGACCAGGGTCAGCAGCGCCTGATCGTAGAGGCCGGTGTTGTAGAGCGACTGGCCCAGGTGGACCCGCACCACGCTGGAGAGCGGGTCGAGGGCACAAGCCTGCTCGAACGCGGCGGTGGCGCGATCCTGGCGGCCTCGGCCCTGCTCGGCCAGCCCCAGCTGCACCAGCGCGCTGGGATCGTGCGGCGCCTGCCGCTGAAGCGCCTCGAGCTGGTCCACCGCCTCGTCGTAGTGGCCCAGGGTGGCGTAGGTTTTCCCCAGCTCCAGCCGGGCCGCTTCATTCTGGGGATCCTGCTGCAGCTGCTCCCGCAGCTCTGCCACCAGCTGGTCGTAGTATCCGGTTTCGCGCTGAACCAGCTCCAGGTTCTCCTGGGCGACGGTCATCCGGGGATCCAGCTCCAGGGCCCGGGCGAACGACGCGATGGCCTCGGAGTGAAGCCCCCGCTCGTAATACAGCACCCCGAGGTTGTTGTGGGCCCCGGGATCGGACGGATCGATCCGGCGGGCCAGGGATCGCAACACTGACAGGTCCCGCTCAGAGGGGGCGACGGACATGGCTGGTCTGGAGGGTTCCGGGTTCCGCGTTCCGGGGACCGGGTGCTGGGCCAGGCGGGGTTCCTGGGGCCAGGTGCCAGGTGAACCTGGCATAAGATTCAAGGCTGACGGGCGCCATCAGAATGCCTCCGGCGGCACGCGCCTCGTGATGGTCGCCCACAGGGGTCGCACTTGCCACATGGCACCCAGCACCGCACTCGGCACAGCACGTGGAACCTGGAACGTGGAACCGGGACTCCTATGTGAGCCGAATAGCGTCGAAGATCGCCGTCAGCGAAGCGGAATCGGGAAGGAGGATGAACTCGCCCTGCAACGGCTCGCGGGCCCCTTCGACCCGGAAGGCGGTGTCCACGCAGAACACCACATCGCGGTCGCGCTGGAAATTGACATGAGCCGTGGTCAACACCGCGCCGACGTAGTCGGTCACCAGGCTCGGAATCGAGGGGACCAGCATCATGCCCATGAAATCGCTCAGGGCCGTGAGGTAGGCCGAGGTGAGAATGTTGCCGGTCTCCTTGAGCGACGACTGCTCCATGACTCCAAACTCGCGGGTCGTGCCGGGGGGACGCCGGAGCAGCAGGTCGCACAGGGTCTGGGCCGCGGCGGCGGGCAGAATCACCATGGATTGCCCGGTGAGATCGCCCATCATGTGCATGGCGATCGCGGCGACCTGGGTCTCGGGCGGCCCCAGTAGTTCCGCCACTTCTTCCAGCCGGCGGATCTGCACTTCGGGCACGTTGATCATGATGACCCGGTCGGTCATCTGGGACAGCGCGGTCGCGGCGTGTCCCGCCCCGATATTGGCGACTTCCCGCAGGGCGTCTCGCTGGCGTTCGTCCAGACTCACCCATTCTTGTTGCATGGGGGCTCGCTCCACACTGGGTTCCCGGTTCCGAGTTCCATGTTTCGAGTACCGTGCTACCTGCGGTGCCCGGTGGCAGCCGGAACGTTCAGTTAGACTAACCCTGTCGGATCGAGGATCAGCGCCGGCAGTCCATCCGCGAGAATCGTGGCGCCATTGACCCAGCGGGGCAGGCCCCGCGGCGCATCCACCGGCCGAACCACGACGTTTTCCTGCCCCAACAATGTATCCACCAGAAGTGCCCCCTGGCGTCCCGAGACCTCAAGGATCACGCCGGGGCGCGCCGCGGTTTTCCGACCGCCCAGGTCGACAATCGGCAGCCGCTCCCCTCGGTACTGCAGGGCGCCCCCCACCGCCTCCGAGACCTGCAGCCGGGCGGTTTCCACCACGAACCCGAGCGGTACGGCATACCGCTCCTGATCCACCTTCACCAGCAGCGCCGGCACGATCGCCAGCGTGAGCGGCAAGCGCAGTCGGACGCTGGTCCCCTGCCCCGGCGTCGACTTGAGCTCGGCCGCGCCGCCGATGGTCCGCACCCGATGCAGCACCGCATCGATACCAACGCCCCGTCCCGAGACGTTGGTGACTTCCCGCTTGGTGCTGAAGCCGGGCCGGCCCAGAATCCGTAACAGATCCACTTCATCTTCCCACCCCAGCTCCCGGGCCCGGGCCCGGACCTGTTCGGGATCGATGCCCCGCCCGTCGTCGTCGACCGTCACCACCACCGTATTCCGGTCACGCCGCGCCCGAAGCACCAGCCGGCCCTGGGCCGGTTTGCCCGCCGCCAGTCGCGCGGCCGGTGGCTCGATGCCGTGATCCACGGCGTTGCGGAGCAGGTGCAGCAGAATGTCGGGCAGCTCGTCCAGAATAGCCCGATCCAGCTCGATCTCGCTGCCGTCCATATCCAGCGTTACCTGCTTGTCCAACTGACGCGCCAGGTCACGCACCGCCCGGGGAAACCGCTCGAATATTTCGCCCACCGGCGCCATCCGGGCCCGCAGCACCTCCTCCTGGAGATCCGCCAGCTGCCGCTCGAGCCGCTCGACGTCCCCGATCAGATCCGTGTCGTGGCTCAGGGTCGCCGTCTTGGCCGCCAACCGGTGACCCGCCACCGACAACTCACCACTCAGCCCCACCAGCCGGTCCAGTCGCTCCTGCTCCACTCGCACCTGGCGCGCCAGGGGCGCCGCGGTGGACGCCAGTGGGCCTCGCGAGATCGCCACCTCAGCGACGTCACCGACCTCGCTCAGCCGCTCCCGGATTTGGTCGTCTGGCGCGCCCGTCGCGATCCGGCAGGCGAAATCGCCTTCGAAGGCCTCGTTCCCCCAGCTTTCCTCCGGCGGAGTTACGGCCGACAGCGGGCCCAGCGTAGCCGCGCGACGCAACACCAGGGCCGCCCGGGCCCCCGGCATGGCGGTCCCCGGCCTAAACGAGATCTTGACGACCACCCCCCCGGCCTCGGGTGCCGGCCCTCCGGTGCGCTCCGGGGGCACCGGGAACGCTCCCGTGGCCGGCCGCGCCCACTCCGCCAGCTCGGCCGCCAGCTCCTGGTCCTCGATGGCGTCGTCCCGCCCTTCCACCGCCAGGGCGACACCCTGTTCCAGCCGGTCCACCACTTTGAATCCGACCTGGATCAGCTCGGCCGAGGCCGCGACCGCACCGTCCCGCACCGCGGCCAGCACGTGCTCGAACGCGTGCGCCAGGTTCGCCAGTCGCGCGAAGCCCAGGGTGGCGGCCATGCCTTTGAGGGTGTGCACGTTGCGGAACAGACCCTGGATCGGCTGGTCGGCCGATGGCTCGCGCTCCCACGCCAGCAGATGGGTATTGCACTGCTGCAGGTGATCCCGGCTCTCGGCGATGAAGAGCGTGATGTACTTGGAGGACGACACGACTACCCGAGCAGGCGCTGAACCGCCTCGAGCACGCGCGAAGGTTGGAACGGCTTGACCACGAAATCTTTGGCGCCGGCCTGGATGGCTTCCACCACCAGAGCCTGTTGCCCCATGGCGCTGCACATCAGGATCTTGGCGTCGGGATCCGTCTTGCAGATCTCGCGCACCGCGTCGATCCCGCTCATGTCCGGCATCACGATGTCCATGGTGACGAGATCGGGCTTGAGCGCCCGGTAGCGCTCCACCGCCTGCGACCCGGTCTCCGCTTCGCCCACGACCTCATAGCCGGCTTGGGTAAGAATGTCGGAGATCATGGTGCGCATGAAGATGGCGTCATCACAGACCAGCACGGTGTGTCCCACTTCGTCCTCCGGATCGAAGCCGGTTCAGTCCCGAAACAACGGGTCGAGCAACTGGTCGAGATCGAGCAACCGGGCCGGCGGCCCGTCGGGCAGCCGTACATCCCACCCCAAAGTCGAATCCTGGCCACGAGGGATGAGCGCGCCGTCGCCCACCTCGACCAGGTCTTCCACGTCATCCACGGCCAGGCCGACGGCGCGATTACCAAGCTGCACCAGCACCGTGGTCTCCGGCGCCAGGTCATCCGGCTCGCCCAGCAGCCGCCGACCGTCCACCACTGTCACCAACGTGCCCCGCACGTTCGCCACACCACGCACCGCTGCCGGCGCTCCCGGAAGCACGGTGACGGGCAGGGCGAGCAGAATCTCGCGCAGGCGCTCGATCGGCGCCGCGCATCGCGCCGAGCCCGCGCGCCAGACTAGGAGCCGCACGCGGGAGGTGTCAGACATTGCCGAAGAAGCCAAGATAGGAGAGCGGTTGCGTGCCAGCAACACGTTCGGGCCAGGCGGCTGCCTCGAGCGCAGGTTGGAGATCGGCCGGCCAGTCACTTTGGCAGTGCACCAGTTTCCCGGTGATGGGGTGGCGAAACGCCAGCTCCGCCGCGTGAAGGGCCTGCCGGGGAGTGGCGCGTTCCAGCCGGTCCGCGGTCTGTCGGGCGGCGCCGCTTATCCGGCGGCTCCCCCCACCGTGATAGACCGGATCCCCCACCACCGGATGGCCGACGTGCTGGAGATGGACCCGGATCTGGTGAGTGCGGCCGGTCTCCAGGGTCAGCCGCACCAGATCGCAGGCGAGGAACCGGGCCAGGACTTGCACTTCGGTTCGGGCCGGCCGGCCGGTCTGGTTCACTCCCATCCGCTTGCGGTCGGTGTGATGCCGGGCGATCGACGCTTCAATGGTGCTCCGGGATTCCTCGAAGTGCCCCCACGCCAGGGCGGCGTAACGGCGCCGCACCTTGCGCGCGGCGATGGCGGCCGACAACCGCCGATGTGCCAGATCGCTTCGCGCCACCAGCAGCAGGCCGGAGGTATCCCGGTCGAGCCGATGTACGATGCCGGGCCGTCCCGGAATTCCGCCACCGAGCGAGGTCCCGCGAGCCGCCAACGCGTTGACCAGGGTGTCGTCCCAATGTCCCGGTGCCGGATGCACCACCAGTCCCGCCGGCTTGTCGATTACCAGCACATGTTCGTCCTCGTAGACCACGGTCAGCGGGATGGCGTGCGGTGTGAGGACGCGGGGAGGAGCCGCATCGGGCAGATCGACTACGACCTCCTCGCCCCGGACCAGCAACCGCGAGGCGCGGGCCGGCTGGCCGTTCACCGATACCCGCTTCTCGGCGACGAGCTGGGCGGCGCGGGTGCGTGACAGGGCCATCTGGTCGGCCAGGAACCGATCCAGTCGCTCGGTGCCACCGGCCAGGACCGAGAAGGCGAGGCGCAGAGCGGCCTCAGCCGGCGCTGGAGGTCGATTGGGCTCGAGCCCGGCGGGCATCCTCGAGCCAGAACGAGACGGCAAGGGCGACGGCGCCGAGGGTCACCCCGACGTCCGCGACATTGAAGGTAGGCCAGCGCGCCGCGCCGACCCCGACATCGAGAAAATCCACCACGCCTAACGGTGATCGGACCCGGTCCACCAGATTGCCGGTGGCTCCCCCGGCCACCAGACCCAGCGCCAACAGTCGCAGCCGGTCGCCCGGCGCCGTGGTCCACGCCAATCGGGTAAGCAGCATGACCGCCACCACCGCGATGACCAGAAAAATCCAGCGGGAATGCTGTCCCAGCTCCAGGCCGAACGCGGCTCCGGGATTGTAGACCAGCCGCAGCTGGAGCCACTCTCCCACCACCGGCACCACCCGGCCGTGATCGAAGCTGCGCTCGATCACCGCCTTGGTGAGCAAGTCCAGTCCGAGAATGCCCGCGGCTGCGCCGGAGTAGCGCGGCAGCCGGTCACCGGCGCTTGGCATCCTCCTCCTTCTCCTTGCACGAGATGCACAGCCGGGCGTGGGGCAGCGCGTCCAGCCGGTCGAAGCCGATCTCGGCCCCGCACTGGTGGCACTTGCCGAACTTCTCCGGGTCGCCGTACAGCCGGCGCAACGCCTGGTTCACGTGCCAGAGATAACGCCCTTCCTGCGATGCGAACAGGAACTGCTTTTCCCGCTCCATCGTATCGGTGCCCTGGTCCGCCATGTGGAACGAGTACGACGAGAGATCACCGTTGGAGCCCTGCAGGGTGTTGTTGAACGACTCGTCGTAGTACCCCAGCTCCTTCATCACGCGGGCTCGTTCTTCCTGGAGCCGCTTACCGAGGTGGTCGAGCTGTTTCTTGGTCAGAGTCATAACCAGGTCCTCGCTAATGGTGAACGCCGGGATCGTGGCGGATGACCGCAATCACGGCGCCGTGGTCGTCGATGACAAACTCGTCCAGCCGGTCCGGCCCGAACGATGGAGGTCCCACGCTCAGATCCCGTGCCAGCGTCTCGCCCATGAGAAACTCGCGGTAGACGGTGGCTGCGTCGCGGACGGCGTCGCCGCCGTCGATGGCGACTTGGATTCGCGTGGTGTACTCGTAGCCGGCGTCCTTGCGGAGCCGCTGAATCCGGTTGACCAGCTCGCGGGCCAGCCCTTCCCGCCGGAGCACGGGCGTGAGCGCGGGATCGAGTGCCGCCACAAAGGGTCCATCGGTGGCCACCAGCCAGTCGCTCGCCACCCGCCGCTCCACCGCAACGTCTTCGGGCTGGTACACCCACGACGCTTCCCCGTCGAACAGGGTGACCGCCTCTCCCGCCTCCAGCCGCCGGAGCTCAGCTGTCTCGAGCTTGGCAACCGCCGCCGCGGCCGCCGGGGTCTGCGGGCCGTACCGCTTGCCCAGGCTCCGGAAGTTAGGCCGCCCGGAAAGCTGGACCAGCTCGGCGTCGGACCCGACGATTTCCACGGCCTTGACGTTCACCTCCTGGGCCAGCAGCTCCAGCAGCCCATCGAGCCCCGGCCCGCGCACCGCTGACGGCACGGCGACCCGCATCCGCGCCAGCGGCTGCCGCACCCGGAGCGAGGCCTCATCGCGGGCCGCGCGGGCCAGCGAGGCGAGGGTCCGGACGGCATCCATGGCGGACCGGAGGGTATCCTGGCCGGCGGCGCCCACCGACGGAAACGACGCCAGGTGCACGCTGGTTCCGGTGAGGGAACGGTGCAGCCAGTCACTCGCGAACGGCGCGGCGGGAGCGAGCAGCCGGCTCACCGTCAGGAGCGCTTCGCGCAGGGTGTCCACCGCCGCCGGATCGGCTTCCCGGTCCGGCGCCCAGAACCGGCCCCGCGACAGCCGCACGTACCAGTTGGAGAGATCGTCCACCACGAACCGCATGATGGCCTTCACCCCCGCGGTGACCTGGTAGGATTCCCAGGCATCGACCACGTCGTTCACCGTGGCTTGCAACTGAGACCGGACCCAGAGATCCAGCGGCTGCAAGTCGGTCGGTCCGTCGGTCCGCCGGTCCGTCAGACCGTCCGGCCGCCCGCCCGCGTACAGCGCGAAAAACGAGTACGTGTTGCGGAGCGTGTTGAGAAACCCGCCGGCCACGTCCGGGATGGTGCGCCGGTCGAAGCGTTTGGGCTTCCACACTTCGCTCGCCGCCAGCAGGTAAAGCCGGATGGTGTCGGCCCCGAACTCGGCGATGGCCGAGTTGGGATCCACGGTATTGCCCCGGCTCTTGGCCATCTTCTGACCTTGAGCGTCGAGGATCAGCTCGTTGACCACCACGTTGCGATAGGCTGCCTGGTCGAACCCGGTCGCTCCGATCG
This sequence comes from Gemmatimonadales bacterium, assembly GCA_036396495.1. Taxonomy (GTDB): domain Bacteria; phylum Gemmatimonadota; class Gemmatimonadetes; order Gemmatimonadales; family GWC2-71-9; genus SZUA-320. Next base: position 7,087 of record DASWKS010000213.1, on the reverse strand, counting down.
CCAGCAGCGAATAGAACCAGCCCCGGGTCTGGTCGATGCCCTCGCAGATGAAGTCCGCTGGGAAATGGCGTTCGAACTGCTCCTGGTTCTCGAAGGGCCAGTGCCATTGGGCGTAGGGCATGGAGCCGGAGTCGAACCAGGCATCGATCACCTCCCGGGTCCGCCGCATGGTCCCGCCGCCGGGCGAGGGCCAGGCGTATTGATCGATGAAGGGCTTGTGGGGATCGAAGTCGGGCGGCAGCGGCCGGCCCACCCGGGCCGCCAACTCCGCGAAGCTGCCGATCACCTCGACGTGGTCCGGATCGTCATCGGCCACCCAGACCGGCAGCGGAGTGCCCCAATAGCGGTCCCGCGAGAGAGCCCAGTCAACGTTGTTCTCGAGCCACTCCCCGAAGCGACCGGTGCCGACCTCGGGCGGCTGCCAGGCGATCTCCCGGTTCAGCGCCAGCAGCCGGTCCTTGACGGCCGAGGTCCGCACGAACCAGGAGGCGCGGGCGTAATAGATCAGCTTGCTCTGGCAGCGCCAGCAATGAGGATAGCTGTGCTGATGCTGATCGGTCCGCAGATGCCGTCCGTCGGCCTTGAGCTTGCGGATGATCAGGTCGTTGGTCTCGTCGGCGGTGACCAGCCGGCCTTCCAGCTCGGGCCAGGTGGTGCCCTGAAAGGTCCCGTCGGCGGCCACCGGGTTGAGGAAGGCGAGGCCCTCGCGCTGACCGACGGCATAGTCATCGGCTCCGACGGCCGGTGCCAGGTGCACGATGCCGGAGCCGTCCTCCGCGGTGACGAAATCGCCCCCGGTGACCATCGGGTGCTGGCTGTCCTCGGGCCACGGCACCACATCAAGCGGCCGGCGGTAGCGCAGGCCGATGAGGCGTGAGCCGGGGAACGTCTCGACGGCCTTTTCGGCATTCTTGAGCACCGGCTCCGCTCGCTCGACGGCGATCACCAGGCGTCGACCGCCGACGTCGAAGGTGCCGTACTCGAGATCGGGATTCACCGCCACCGCCACATTGCTCGGCAGGGTCCAGGGCGTCGTGGTCCAGACCACCAGCTCCCGGCCGGTCCCGTCGTCCAGCGGGAAGGTGACGTAGATGGCCTTGTCGCGGACGTCTTCGTAGCCTAACGCCAGCTCGTGGCTGGAGAGCACGGTCCCGCAGCGCGGACAATAGGGCAGCACCCGATGCCCTCGGGTCAGCAGCCCCTTCTCCCACAGCCGCTTGAGCAGGGCCCACACCGACTCGATGTACTGATTGCTGCAGGTGATGTACGCGTCGTCCCAGTCGAGCCAGTAACCGATCCGGTCGGAGAAGGCCACCCATTCGTCGCGGTAGGTAAACACGCTCTCGCGGCAGAGGGCGTTGAACTTTTCGACGCCGAAGTCCTCGATGTCCTTCTTGCCCTTGAGCTGGAGCCGTTTCTCGACCTCGATCTCCACCGGCAGGCCGTGGGTATCCCAGCCGCCCTTGCGGGTCACCTGCCGCCCCTGCATCGCGCGAAAACGGCACACCAGATCCTTGATGGTGCGGGGTGGCACATGGTGAATGCCGGGCAGGCCGTTGGCGGTAGGCGGTCCCTCGAAGAACACGAAGGGCAGCCCGGTGCGGGTCTGCTCCTGGGTCTGCTCGAACAGACGCTCCCGACGCCAGGTGTCGAGCAACTCCCGCTCGAGCTGATCCGCTGGGATGTCCGGCCAACTGGGAAAGCCGTTCAGCAACGTCGATCCACCCTCATCCATGAACCGGCTTCGACCTCCTTCGACCCCTTCGACCGCCTTCGACGGCCTTCGACCGGTAGTTCAGACGGCCGCTCGATGGCGATCGTCCATCGGCGCCTGCTGGTAGTGCTCCAAATAGGCTTCCAGTCCCGCCAGCTCGTTGGCGTGCCGGTCCAGCAGGGCCCGGAAGCTGGCGACGTAGGCCGACAGCTGACGCATGGCCGACTCGCCCCGCTGCCGGATCATTCCCTCTTCCTCCTGGGCCCGTTCCACGATCCGGGCCGCTTCACTGCGGGCTTCCCGCAGAACGACTTCGGCCTCGCGATCGGCCTGGGCCTGGATATCGGAACGAAGCTGCTGGGCCGCGATGAGCGCGTCGTTCATGGCGCGCTCCCGTTCGCGGAACGAGCGCAGCTGCTCGATCTGGTTCTTCACCCGTTCGTCGAACGCGGTCCGCTCCCGCAGCAGCCGGTCCAGCTCTTCCGCCACTCGCTGCTTGAAGCTCTCCACCTGCATCGGGTCGTAGCCCCGCAGGATCTTGTGGAACTCCTGGGCCCGGACATCGTGTGGCGTGAGGTGGAACGTCTCGTCGGTCATGGTGCGCGTTCTCCGAACAGGATGGTTCCAAGCCGTATCAAGGTGGCGCCTTCTTCCACCGCGACAGGGAAGTCGCCCGACATGCCCATCGAGAGCTCCGGCAGGCGCGATCCACGTCGTTCCGCCTCATCGCGCAGATCCCGCAGTCGGCGGAAGGCGGCCCGCTGCACCGTCACATCCAGGGTGAGCGGCGCCATGGTCATCAGTCCTTCCACCACCAATCCGTCATGCTGACCCAGTACCTCCAGCAAGCCGGGCAGCTCCTGGGGCAGCACGCCGGCCTTTTCTGCCTCTCCCGAGCAGTTCACTTCCACCAGCACCCGCTGGCGGGTCCCGGGAGGTAGCCGGCGGCGGAACTCCTCGGCCAGCTCGGCGCGATCGAGCCCGTGTACCAGTGCAAACCGGCCGATCACCTGCTTCACCTTGTTGCGCTGCAACGACCCGATCAGGTGCCATTCGACCGGCACATCCGACACGGCCGGCATTTTGGCGAGCGCTTCCTGCACCCGATTCTCCCCAACCGCCCCCAAGCCGGCTTCCCACGCCGCCCGCACGGCTTCGGGGCCGTGGGTCTTGGTCACCGCGACGATGTTTACCTGGTGACGCCACCCACCGATTGCCTGGTGGCGCGCGATGGTCTCCCGCACGGACCGAACCCGCTCGGGAAGCCCCCCGTATTTCATAACCCTCAAATTTACTGGGCTTTAGGGCCGATTGGCAGGTAGCCCGGCACGGAGCTGGTCGAGGGCCTGCCGGAGTGCGGGATTATTGGACAGTCTCGTAGCCGGCTCCAGATACCGGACTGCGGCCGCCGTGTCACCCCGGGACTCGTAGGCGAAGGCCATCTGGGTGAACACCACCCCCAGTGTCGCCGCGGTCGACCCGGCTGTACTCTCCAGCCCGGCCGCGCCCCGGGTAAGCAGATCGGCGTAGCGATAGGTGCCGAGTATCAGGCTGTCGGTCACCGGCAGGTCGAGCACGGCCCCAAGCATCCGCCTCAGATCGTAGCGGCCCGAGGTCGTGTCCGCCGGCTGGGGTTCCAGCCGCAGCGCCACGCCCTGCTGCAGCAGCAGATGGTCCAGCTGGTAGAAGTTCCCCGCGGCCGAGAGGGCCCACGCCAACGGCCGACGACCCAGGTTCTCCTGCAGCACCCTGATTGATAGGAAGTCGTTGCTGGACAGCACGGCCCCCCGCGCCAGCGTGACCTCATGCTGGCCGAACCGTAAGGTGACGTCGCGGGGCAGATACTGGGGGACGGCGCTCGCGATGTCGGCGTCCGTCATGGTATGGAGCGGCCAGCTAGGACGGGGGATGGCCGGGTAGTTCCGCCAGATGGGGGGGGCCGATGCCGGTTCGAAGGGCCGGGTGGGATTCTCCCGCAACTGCCGCATGTACCAGTCGGTTTGCGCCAGCGCCAGACAGATCACAGTGACGTCGCGGCGGATGCCTTCGACTTCCTGGGCCCACCAGAGCGGGAAGGTATCGTTGTCGCCGAAGGTGAACAGCACACCATACGGCGGCACCGAGTTGAGCAGGTCGTACGCGAAATCACCCGCCAATCGGGCGTCCGCGCCGTGCCGCCGGGTCGCTGCCTGGAAGTTCAGGCAGAACGGAAGCACTGCCAGCGAGAACACGATACCCGCCGCCCAGCCGCGGTGACGCAACGTCAGCATCAGCCGGCGGGCCAGCGCGGCCAGGCCCATGCCGGCCCACACCCCCCAGACCAGGAAGCTGGCGATGAAGAAGTAGTCCCGCTCCCGGACCTCGTGATCATCGCGCTGGGGATAGAGGTCGTAGCCCAGGCTGAACCCCGGTTTGAAGTTCATGTACGCCACCAAGCCGAGGCCGGTGGTCAGGAACAGGGTCATCAGCAGCCACCAGCTGCCGCGATCGGCTTCCCGCTGGGCCAGAAACCCGCGCAGGCCGAGCGAGAGGAACAACAGCGTGGCCAGGGTCCGGATCGGGAACGCCCCCACCGTGGCGACCAGCCCCTTGGCCCACTGCCAATCGAAGTACTGCAGGTAGTTGAGCAGCTGCAGGCCAATCACCGTCAGAGTCCGGCCGGTATTGTCCGGCCCGTGCAGCTCGGTCGGATCGTCCAATGGAGTGCGGATGCCGTATTGCAGCCGCCGAATCACCGCCAGCAGCGACTCGAAGGTCGAGGGATCGGCCTCGCTGATGAACGGCCGCTGCCCGGCCCGGATGTAGAGAAACAGGTAGGTCGTGACGCCGACCGCGGACAGCGCCAAGGCGATGAGGGCGAAACGGCCCGCACCGGCCCGGAGGGCGAACACCAGCGCCAGGGCATAGAGCACCACACCGGCGATCAGAATACCGGCGTTGCCTAGACCCGCGCCGATCAGAAGGGTCCAGGCCCCCATCACCACGCCGGCTTCGGCCCACTCCCGCTGCTGCTCGCCACGGTCCTCGGCCGCCTGACGCCAGAGCGTTAGGACCAGGAACACCACCAGCGCCGGACCAACCAGCAGCGCCAGCAGATGATTGCCGATCGAGACCCCGCCGAGATAGAGCGCCAGCAGCAGCATTCGGGACCCGGCCGGGGTGCCCCGGTGGGCCCGCCACCGGAGCGCCAGCCACGTGACCGCTGCCACTGTGAGCACCGCGATGGCGTAGACCTCGGTTTCGTTCGAGTTCTGCCACATGGTGAAACCGAACGCCGCGATGACGGCGCCGGAAACGGCGCCTCCCAGCCGGACCAGGGTGGCCTGCCCGGCCGGCAGACGCTGGCCGATGCCCGCCAGGGCTTCGTGCGCGACCAGGAACCAGAGTCCGGCTCCCGCGGCGCCGCACACCGCGCTCAGCAGGTTGGTGCGCCAGGCATACTCGCCGAAGGGGATCAGCAGGGCCCAGACATGGGACAGCAGGACGAAGAGCGGCGTGCCGGGAGGATGAGGGATACCGAGGGTCTTGGAGACCGCGATGAACTCCCCGGCATCCCAGAACGTGACGGATGGGGCGAGGGTCAGGACGTACCCCGCGAGCACGACGATGGCAACGGCCAGCGCGACGAGATAGGGAGGACGTTCGAGCGAGTCGCTGGTCACTGGTCGCCAGTTCGTAGGTCGGATCCTCTACCCACCGTCCACCAGGTCAACCGCCCTTCGAACCGGATCGATTTGCCCGGTCCGGAATATCTGAGCTCCGTCGATCCGGGCCAGGGCCGCGATCACCGGGTCATCGGTGCTGCACACGAGCGGCCGTCCAAACCGCCGGAAGATGGCCAGCGGCGTCCGGCCTGGGGTCCATCCGGGATCGAGGGCGATGGTCTCCGCATCGAGGCCTGCGACCAGGACCGCCTCCAGCGCTGCGCCGAGATCCAGCAGTGCATTCGCCGGATCGGTCGCGGTAAGGAGGATCCCACCCCCTCCCGCCTCCCCTCTTCGTGCTGCCTGGTTCAGCAGGGACGCTGCCCGGTCGGAGGCGATTTCGACGACACCGGGCGGGAGGCGATCGACCACTACCGGCGTGGACAGATCGATCACCCGGTTCCCCACTCGCCAACCGGACGCAGGGTCGGCCGGCAAGCCGGTACCCAGGCCGACGGCCAGGTCGTGCAACTCCGGGGGAAGCGTCCAGGAGCGGGCGAAGGCGGACAGCCGCGATTTCGTCGCCGCCAGGATGGCCCAGTCGTCGCCGGTCAGCAGATCGACGCCGAATTTCGGGGCCGATCGCAGCAACGCCTCCACCTGATCGGACGAGAGGCCGGTGACGTGGTGAGCCCACGGCTCCAACCCAGCCACCGCCGCTTCAGACGAAGCGCCCTCCCATCCGTGAGACAGGAGGGCGCCCTGGACCGCGCGCTGGGCGCGGCCCGGCAGCGGCGTATGGGTCACGCCGGGGCGGGCTTGGGCGGCGTGCCGAGGAGCGGGCCCGTGACCGGCTGGGGCTGGACCAGCTTGGGCGTGATGGCCGGCGGCGGCGGTGGTGCCGGCGGCGGCAGCGGCGGCAGTGTCTCGCCCCGCGCCAGCAGATCGATCTCTTCCCGGTCGAGCGTCTCGCGCTCCAGCAGCACCGCGGCCATCGCGTCCAGCATGGGCCGCGCATCCGTCAGAATCACGCGGGCCCGGTCGTAGGCTTCATCCAGGAACCGCTTGACCTCGGCGTCGACCACTTCGCTCAGTCGCTCGGAGATCTCCCGCCGCTGCGCGATCTCGCGACCCAGGAAGATCTCCTGCTCCCGATCGCCCACCGCGATGGCGCCGACCCGATCGCTCATGCCGAACTGCGTCACCATCCGGCGAGCCAGCGTGGTGGCCTGCTCGATGTCGTTGGTGGCGCCGGTGGTCACCTTCTCGGGACCGAACACCAGCTCTTCCGCCACCCGGCCGCCGAAGGCGCAGGCCAGCCGGCCTTCCAGCCAGTACTTGGTGTAATTGTGACGGTCTTCCTCCGGCAGCCAGGTGGTGAGGCCCAGGGCTCGGCCCCGGGGAACGATCGTCACCTTGTGGAGCGGATCGAGTCCCGGGATCTTGAGCGAGACGATGGCGTGTCCAGCCTCGTGATACGCGGTCAGGCGCCGCTCGTCTTCGGTCAGCTGAAGGCTGCGTCGTTCCACCCCCAGCATCACCTTGTCCTTGGCCTCCTCGAAGTCGTTCATCTCGACCAGGACCTTGTTCTTGCGTGCGGCCAGGACCGCGGCCTCGTTAACCAGGTTGGCCAGGTCGGCCCCGTTCAGGCCGGGCGTGCCTTTGGCCAGAATATCGAGCCGCACATCGGGCGCGAGCGGGATTTTCCGGGTATGCACCCGGAGAATGC
>DASWKS010000212.1:0-15107 GCA_036396495.1 Gemmatimonadales bacterium | reverse complement strand
AACGCCCGCCGAACCTGCTCCAGATCCTCGGCCACCCGGTCGCTGGTGTACAACGTGAGATCGGCGGTGCCCTCCAGATCCTGGCGGCAACGCGCGGCGAACGCCGGGTCGTACAGGTGGCCGAACGCGAGGGCCGGCCGCTGCGCGGCACCTGCCACGCACATCAGGGGATAGGAGCCGCCGCTGCCCCGCTGATCCACCAGCAGGAAGTCACGCTCCTGTCGCACCGGAGCGAACGGGCCGTTCGCCAGCTGAGCCATGTCAGTGCTGGCCGCGCCCGGGCCTCCGTTGAAGAGCAGCACCGGCTCGGGAAGCCGCTGCCCCTGGGCCCGCAGGACGACGAACCGGATCGGGATCTTCCGGCCGTCGGGCCGGGCGGGATTCTCGGCCACCTGGATCGAGCCGCATTGGGCGGCGGTGCCGAACCGCTCCGTCGGGCAGGGCGCCAACTGCTGCGCCGCCACGAAAACCAGCGTGGCGAGCGTCACCGCCGTTCCGCTTCCAGGTCCGCGGTCAGGGCCTTCTGGATTCGGGCGCGACTTTCGTCCAGGTGGGCCCGGGTGTACCCATCGAGGGCCGTGGCCGGCGCCGCGGCCTGGGCCAGCCGCCGGTCGAGATCCTTGAGCTGCATTCGCGCGACGGCGCGGGCGTCGGCCGGGGTGCGATCGGCCGGGCGAACCACCAGCAGGGTCATGCGATCGAGATAGGCCCGCTGCAGGTCGCGCCGTATGGCGTTCACGTTGCGGGCCGCACCCCGGGTCATGGTCTCGGTCCAGACCGCTCGGGTGACCGCGCCCATCAGTTCCGGAATCGTCACCATCCCGGCCGCACCGTACTTGGTCTCACCATCCCGAATCCGTGCCAGCCGGAACGGATTGAACAACTGGTCGAGCACGGCCGCCTGGAAACCGAGCACCTGCTCGTGGTAGGGGAAGTCGAGCCGTCCTGCCCAGGTGTTGGTGGTGCCCCAGTGCAGCCATCGATTGGAGCCGAACTTCTGGAGCACAGCCGGAGACAGCGAGAGCGCTTCCGGGGCGAAGACTCGATTCACCAGGAACTCGAGCGCGGCTCGCTGGCTGGCGCGGGGGATGTTCTCGAACGGAGGCCGTCCGTTGGGATCGCCCACGTGATCGCGGTTGAGGTATTGCCCGCCCAGATACTTGATCACCGGAGCGACCGCCTGGGCGTACTGATTCATCAGGTTCTGGTAGGCGAGGCTCAGCTCGTAATAGCGGCGGTTATCGGTGAGCACCTGTTCCGGGAGGGTCGCGAACAGGCCCCGGATCAACGTGGTCCGCTCGGTCGCCCACGCCAGCGGATCATCGCTCAGGTCGAAGACGGTGATCGTGGGATCGAGCGCCCCGGGGCCGCCCGACTCGGCGTTAGTCCCATACATGTGGCGCGGGTCGGCCACCTGCCGCGCGAGGGCGGCGGCGGCGGCCGGGTCATGGACGTAGGCATAGCTGATCGCCCACTTGTCGTACGAACCGACCCCCGGCGTGTAGTAGTACCCGTTTGGCTTCCCCTTGGGTGCGACGTTGGGAGTCGGGTACTCCATCACCGAGCTGTACAAGCCGTTCTGATCGGCCCAGCTCTTGTCGTGCAAGCGATCCATCGGCGTGCTGGCCGAGGAGCGGAAGTTGTGCTGCAGGCCGAGGCTGTGACCCACCTCGTGCATGGTCACCCACTTCACCGCTTCGGAGACGTACCTCTCGGGCACCGGTTGATCGGGCGCGATCTCGCCCCGAGCCAGCAGGGCGGCCCGCAACAGCGCACCCTGCGCCGTGAAGCTTTCAATGAATCCCGCCAGCTCGGCCGAGCCGTCCTGATGATTGAACGGGCCCACGCCCAGGGCCTGCTCGAAGGCCTCGGCGGCGGAGAAGGGCCGCACCAGGTCGCGCCATGCGTTGCGGAAGCCGGCGAACATGCTGGCCTCGAACAGGAGGTCGGCGTCCAGGATCTCCCCGGTGCGCGGGTCCACCGTCGAGGGGCCGATGGCGCCGTAGCCGGGCTGGTCGGAGACGTTCCAGCGAAGCGTGGCGTACCGGATGTCTTCCGGATCGGCGTCGGCCGGCAGATCCAGGGCCCGGATTGCGCCGACCCAGCCGGCCGCCTGGTACGCGGTATTCCAGGCCTCGACCCCCGCCTTCATCGCGGCGCGATACGGCTCGGGAACATTGGGGTCGATGTAGTAGGTGATCGGAGTCACCGGCCGACGCTTGTCGCCCACCGGCTCGCCCGGCTCCAGACGCCAGCGGTTCACGTAGCGCACGAAGAAGGTCGAATCTTCCTGCGAGAAGTCCTTGTGCACCGTCATGAAACTGCCGACCCGGTCGTCGCCCAGACGGGGGGTCATCGGCTGGGCCGGCAGCGCCGCCATGGTGTAGTGGATGGAGAGCGAGATGTAGCGGCCGTCGGGAACCGACGGGAACCCGACCGGGTTCTGAGGCCGGAAGGTGAGCCTGGAGCGCAGGTTCACGTTCTGGGGGAATCCCTTCACCGATTCCAGGTGGCTGCGCTGCCGGTCGAAGGTGACCGGCGGCGGCTGGCCCGGCCCGGTGGCCGCTGCAAGGCGTACCCGCTGGCTGATGCTGGAGAAATCCGAGACGAACCAGTTCATCACGTCGATGACCGCGGCGGAGTCTTCGCGCCATGATTCGATCCGGGCCGACTCCAGCACCGACGGGCCGAAGGTAAGTCCCACCGCCCGGGCCGCCGCGGCATCCTGCGTGGCGGTGAACCGGTGGGGCTTCTGGACCAGGAAGATCTGGTCTCCCCAACGCTCCAACGCCACCACATCGGCCTCGAACAGGCTGAGCATCGTGCCGCCGAAGAGCCCGGCCGCGCCGATGCCCTGGGCCAGCTTCATTTCCATGAGGAAATCCTGGCCTATCCGATCCCGGGGAATGGCCAGGTAGAGCTTGTCATCCTTCTGGTAGGTGTCCAGGAATCCCCGCCGGACCACGGCATCCTTGGTGACTTCCGCGAAGGGGCGCAGGCCGGGGCGGGGTGCCTGCCCCGCGGGCGCTGGGGCCGGGGGCTGCTGGGCCGCGAGGGACGAAGCCAGGGCGGTGGCGGCGATGATCAGCGATCGTGACATGGATCGAGCTCCTGCTTGGGATTGCAGCGTGGAGGGGTGTCCCCCGACCATTCGACTGTTGGGGCGATGGGGTTTCAACCAGTCCAGGGAGCAGGGAGCGGGGAGTAGGGAGCAGGGAGCAGGGAGCAGGGAGCGGGGAGCGGGAACTCAGAGGAGAAGGAGCAGGGCTCCCTGCTCCATGCTCCCTGCTCCATGCTCCCTGCTTCCTACTCCCTACTTCCTACTCCCTACTCCCTGCTCCCTACTCCCTACTCCCTGCTCCCTACTCCCTACTCCCTGCTTCCTGATTGGGTTAGCCGGCAGGGACGATCACGACTTCCCGCTGGAGCAGTTTTTCGAGCAGGTCCACTCGCCGTTTCGCCCCCCAGCATTCGAGTGACAGGTCGGACCGGCGCCCTTTGGGGACCAATCCGATTCGGAGCCGGTCCTGTGTGATCCGAATGCGGAGCCGGTCCACTACCGACGTATACCCTCGATCCAGTCCATCGGCAATTCGCAGCATGGCCGCCAGTCGCTTCACCACCAGCTGGTCGCTATCGGGCTGGACAGCGTATTCGGGGTGCTTCCGGCTCGGCAGCTCCTTGCGGTGGAAGCGGGCGACCAGCGCGACCAGTGGCCGTTCCCGGGCCGAGAGACCCAACCGCTCGGCGTGGGTGATCAGCTCGTAGCTGTGCCGGTGCCGTTTCCGATAGCTGACCAGCTGTCCCACGTCATGCAGGATGGCGGCTGCCTCGAGAATCGGCCGTTCCGGCGGCAAGGCGCCGAGGGGCTCGGCCAGCCGGTCGAACAGTTGCAGCGCCAGCCGGCGCACCTGCTCGACGTGGCGCATGTCACACTGGCACCGTTCGGCGAACTCTCGCGCCAGCCGCATGGGATCGTCGACCGGTTCCTGGAGCAGCCCGATCATTTCCAGCAGCAGCCCTTCGCGGAGGCCATAGGCGCTCACTACCAGCTCAGGCGAGTCGAGCTGGTCCAGCAGCTCCGCGGTGACCGCCAGGCCGGCCAGGATAATGTCGGCCCGCTGGGGGTTGAGCCCGGGCACCTCGGCCCGCTGGGCCGAGCTCATGGAGCCGAGCCAGTCGAGCAGGTGCTCCACCTCGGCGGTGGTGACGTGGGTGCCGTGCACCGCGCTGATGTCCAGACCGCACCGGGCCGCGGCCATCCGGCCCAGATTGGTGAACGAGCCGCCGGAGCCGACCACCTGGGCACCCCGCCACTCCTTCCAGGGGGCCGAACGGCGCAGGGGTTTCGACAGCTTGCGCCGCAGATTGGTGACCGCTCTCCGGGGGTTCTTGCGGCCGTCGAGGTAGAGCTCGGTGAGCCGGACCGCGCCGAACGGCAGCGAGAGGGTCAGGTCGAGCACGCCTCGCACGGCACCGATCACTTCCAGGCTGCCCCCACCGATGTCGGCGATGATGGTCCGCTGGTTCTCCAGCCGGAAATGGTGCGCCACCGACCGGTAGGAAAGCCGGGCTTCGGTTTCGGGGTCGATGATGGTGAGTGGGATGCCGAGCCGGCTCTGGACCTGGCGGACGAAGGCTTCGCCGTTTTCTGCTTCGCGGACCGCCGCGGTGGCTACGGCGGCGAGACGCGACACGCCGCGCCGCCGGGCGACCGCATTCATCCGCTCCAGCGCGTCCAGCGCGCGCCCCATCGCTTCGCGATCCAGCCGCCCGGTCGCCGCCAGTCCCTGGGCCAACCGGGGCTGGTCCTTCACTTCGTCGACCACCGAGATCCCGCTGCGCGGGTCCCAGTCGGCCACCAGCAGCCGGATGGAATTGGAGCCGACGTCGATGGCGCCGAGTCGCTCGGGGCGGGGGGACTGCGGTGGGGCGATCACTTATCGGTCGAAGGCGGTCGAAGATGGTCGAAGATAGTCAAAGCCGCGCGGTTGCCCCCTTCGACTGTCTTCGACCCGCTTCGACGGCCTTCGACCGTTTGTGTCAGGTGCCAGCCGGGGCCGGGGACTTATCGTCCGCCTCCGCCCGGTGTTTGATGCTCTTGCCTTCGACCAGGAACACCACGTCTTCCCCGATATTGGTGGCGAGGTCGGCCACCCGTTCCAGGTTCCGGCTCACCAGGAAAAGCTCCATGCCGGCGCCGATCACGTGGGGGTCTTCCATCATGTGGGTGAGCAGGATCCGGAAGACGGAGTCGTGCAGCGCGTCGACCTTGTCGTCCCGAAGGCAGACCGCGCGGCCGGCCTGGGCGTCCCCGCGGACGAACGCCTCCAGGGCGTCGGAAAGCATTTCGCGGCTCATCCGGGCCATCTCCACGATCTCGGGCTCCGGGGCGATGGGCCGGGTCTGGGCCAGCCGGATGGCGGACTGGGCGATGTTGACCGCGTGGTCGCCCACCCGCTCCAGGTCGGTGGCGATCTTCATGGCCGAGGTGAGGGTGCGAAGATCGCGGGCCATGGGTTGTTGCAGGGCCAGCAGATTGATCGACTGCTCTTCGATCTCCACTTCCATCATGTCGATGATCCGGTCGCCGTCGATGACCCGCTGGGCCTTGTCGGCGTCGCGCTCCAGCAGCGCCTCGACCGCGTGCCCCAACGCGGCCTCCGCCTCGCCCGACATGGTGAGCAGCCGGACCTTGACCTGGCTCAACTCATCGTGAAAGTGCCGGTGGGTTTCGTTCATCCGAATCTCCCGGTGATGTAGGCCTCGGTCCGTTCCTTGGTCGGCGCCATGAAGATCTTTTCGGTGGAGCCGTACTCGATCAGCTCGCCCCGGTCGAAGAACGCGGTCATGGCCGACACCCGCGCGGCCTGCTGCATGTTATGCGTGACGATGACAATGGTGTAGTCCTTCTGGAGCTCGAAGATCAGCTCCTCGATCTTCTGGGTCGCGATCGGGTCGAGGGCGGAACAGGGCTCGTCCATCAGCAGGACCTCCGGCTGGTTGCCCAGAGCCCGCGCGATGCAGAGCCGCTGCTGCTGTCCGCCCGAGAGCCCGGTCGCCGGGGTCTCGAGCCGGTCCTTCACCTCGTCCCAGAGGGCCGCCCGCCGGAGGCACAGCTCCACCAGGTCGGGCAGGTCGCGCCTGGACACCAGCCGGTTGAGTCCGGGCCCGTAGGCGACATTGTCGAAGATGGACTTGGGAAACGGATTGGGCCGCTGAAACACCATCCCGATGCGGAGCCGCAGCTGGACCAGATCGGTGCCGAAGCCGAAGACGGAGCTTCCGTTGAACAGGAGCTCACCGTCATACCGGGCCCCCGGGATGAGGTCGTTCAGCCGGTTGATGGATCTGAGAAAGGTGGACTTGCCGCAGCCCGACGGGCCGATGATGGCCGTCACCGAACGCGGCGCGATGGCCAGATCGATTCCCTTGAGGGTCTCGGACGGACCGTAGAAGAAGCGGAACCCCCGAGCTTCGATGATGGGATGCGACGTGTCCGGCGCCGGCTGGGCAGCGCGGCGCGGCGCCAGGGCCGGCCGGAGCGAGGGTCCAATGGAAGGTCGCACAGAGAGTCCTGTCATCCGAACCGTCCGGTGATATAGGCCTCGGTCTGGTCGTTCTTCGGGGCGGTGAACAGCTGCCGCGTCGGCCCGTGTTCGATCATGTGACCGAGGTAGAGGAAGGTGGTCGTGTCGGACACCCGCGCCGCCTGCTGCAGGTTATGGGTGACGATCACGATGGTGTAGTCGCGCTTGAGCTCGAAGACCAGCTCCTCGATCCGCTGGGTCGCCTGCGGGTCGAGCGCCGCGGTGGGCTCGTCCAGCAGCAGCACCTGCGGCTCCGGCGCGATGCTCCTCGCGATGCAGAGCCGCTGCTGCTGTCCCCCCGACAGGGCAATGGCGCTCTGGTCGAGCCGGTCCTTCACTTCCTCCCAGAGCGCCGCGCGCCGCAAGGCCCGCTCCACGATCTCCCGGGTCTCCTTGCGGGCCGGCCGGCCGTTCACCTTGAGGCCGGCGCACACGTTGTCATAGATGGACATCGTGGGGAATGGAGTCGGCTTCTGGAACACCATGCCGACCCGGCGCCGCAGCTGCATCGGGTTGACGCCCGCCGCATAGATGTCCTCGGTGTCGAGCAGCACCTTGCCGGTGATCCAGCCACCCGGGGTCATCTCGTGCATCCGGTTGAGGGTCCGGAGAAGGGTCGATTTGCCGCAGCCCGAGGGACCGATCAGCGCATGCACATGATTGGCGGGGAACGTCAGCGACACGTTCTTGACCGCCGTGAACTTGCTGTACATCGCGGTGAGCTTCTCGGTGGCCAGATGGGTCATCGGCTCACCCCTTCCGGTCGAAGCGCTGCCGGGTCGCCAGCCGCGCCGCGATGCTCAGGAGCATCACCACGATGATCAGCACCAGCGCCGTGGCCCAGGCCAGCCGGTGCCAGTCTTCATAGGGACCGGTCGCGTAGGTGAACACCACCAGCGGCAGGGCCGCCAGCGGCGCCTTGAGATCGGTGCTCATGAACTGGCTGCCTAGGGCGGTAAACAGCAGGGGCGCGGTCTCGCCCGCGACCCGGGCCACCGCCAGCAAGACGCCAGTGACGATGCCCGGCAGGGCGGTACGCACCACGATCACCAGGCTGGTGCGCCAGCGGGGGTAGCCCAGGGCCAGCGCGGCCTCGCGGAGCGAGTTGGGCACCAGCTTGATCAGCTCTTCGGTGGTGCGCATCACCATCGGCACCATCAGCACCGCCAGCGCCGCCGAGCCGGCGAATCCGGAGAAATGCCGTTGCCGCGCCACGATCCAGGTCCAGGCGAACAGCCCGACCACGATGGAAGGTGTGCCGATCATGACGTCGGCCAGGAAACGGGTGGTCCTGGCCAGCGGGTTGGCGGGGTACTCCGCGCAGAAGATCCCGGCCGAGATGCCGATCGGAAGCCCGATCACACAGGCGGCCCCCACGATCATCAGCGTGCCGACGATGGCATGGGCCACGCCCCCGCCGGTTTCGCCGGCGGGCACCGGGGTCTGGGTGAAGAAGGCCAGGTTGATGGACCCCGCCCCTTTGACCACCAGAGTCCCGAGGATCAGCAACAGCGGCATCACCGCGACGACTACCGCCACTGCCATGATGACCACCATGCCGTTGCTGATCCAGCGCCGCAGCCCCCGCCGCTTCATAGACCCTGCCCCCCGGTGGGAGCCCCCCGGGTCACCCGCCAGATCAGGAGCCGGGCCCCGGCGTTCACCAGCACCGTCACCATGAACAGCACCAATGCCACGTAGGTCAGGGCCGACAGGTGGACGTCTTCCACCGCCTCGGTGAACTCGTTGGCGATGGCCGCCGCCATGGTATAGCCGGGGGCGAAGAGCGAGGCGGCGATCTCATGCCGGTTGCCGATCACCATGGTCACCGCCATGGTCTCGCCCAGGGCCCGCCCCAGTCCCAGGATCACGGCGCCGATGATGCCCGACTTGGCGTAAGGGACCACCGCCGTGATGACCGCCTCCCAGCGGGTGGCGCCTAACGCCTGCGCCGCCTCGCGCTGGCTGGCCGGCACCGCCAGCAGCACCTCGCGCGAGACCGACATGATGTAGGGCATCACCATGATGGCCAGGATGATGGCCGCGGCGAGCATCGACTGACCGTAGATCGGTCCTTGAAACAGCGGCAGGAACCCGAGCGCGCTCCGCAGGAACGGAAAGATGTGCTCCCGAAGGAACGGGATCAGGAAAAAGATCCCCCACAGTCCGTACACCACGCTGGGAATCGCGGCCAGAAGCTCGATCAGGAAGGCCACCGGCTGCCGAATCGCCTGGGGTGCAAACTCGGTGAGGAAGATGGCGACGCCGAGCGAGAGCGGCACCGCGATCACCAGCGCCAGCAGCGAGGACACCAGGGTCCCGAAGATGAGCGGCACGGCGCCGAACTGCTGCGCCACCGGATCCCAGGCGCTGGAAACCAGGAAGTCGAGACCGTAGCGTCCGATCGCCAACCGGGAGCCGACCCACAGTTCCCATACCAGGAACGCCATCAGCAGCGGGACGGCGAGAGCTCCGAGGGTCAGGACACCCCGAAAGCCCAGATCCGCCCAGCTCCGGCCTCCCAGCCCGGTCTGAATCCGGGGTTGCGACGGCGGAACAGCGGCCTCCGCCACCGCGCCTACTGGCTCGCTCACAGGATGGCTCCAGCGAGCTCAGGCGATCGGTCGCCCGCCGCTCTTCAGGGTCTTGATGCGCTCCCGGACCAGGCCCGACACGTCGTCGGGCAGGGGAGCATACCCCAGATCCGCCGCCATCTTCTGGGCTTCCGGCGTGACCATCCAGGCCAGAAAGTCCTTGAGCGACTTGGCCTTGCCGGCGTCGGGGGTGTCGTTCTTGACCAGCAGCCAGGTGTACGATGCGATCGGGTACGACTTGGCCCCCGCCGCGTTGGTGATCGATACCCGGAAATCCGTGCCCTTCTCAAGCTTGGCGCCGGCAGCGGCCGCCGTGACGGCCTCCAGCGAGGCCGAGGCGTACTGTCCCGCGGCATTCTTGACCAGCGACACCGGCAGCTTGTTGGAGAGGGCATACACCAGCTCCACATAGCCGATCGAGCCTCCGGTCTGTTTCACCTGCTGAGTTACCCCTTCGTTCCCCTTGCCACCCAGCCCCACCGGCCAGCTCACCGAGGTCGCCGCTCCCACTTTGCTCTTCCATTCCGGCGACACCTTGGAGAGATAGTCCACGAAGACGAAAGTGGTCCCCGATCCGTCGGAGCGATGCACCACAATGATGTCGGTCTTGGGGAGGTTCGCCCCCGGGTTGAGGGCCCCGATCTTGGGATGATTCCACTGGGTGACTTTGCCCAGGAAGATGTCGGCGATCGTCGCCCCGTCCAGTTTGAGCGGGGTGGCTCCCAGGGCGGGCAAGTTGTATGTCAGCACGACCGCGCCCAGCACGGTGGGGATGTGGACCACATTCCCCTTGAGGGCGGCCATCTGTTCGTCCGTCATCGGACTATCGCTGGCACCGAAGTCCACCGTTCCCTGGGTGAACTGCCGGATGCCGCCGCCCGAGCCGATCGACTGGTAGTTGATCTGGACCCGGGCCTTCTTGTTGTAGGCGTCGAACCACTTGCTGTACAGCGGGTAAGGGAATGTGGCCCCGGCCCCTACCAGACTCTGGGAGCAAGCCGGACCGGCCGCCACTATGAGTGCTGCCAGCGCCGCCCCGGCCCGCATGACTGGATTCCGCATTGACCCCTCCAGACTTTAGGACCGAAACCAGCCCGTCGGCGGTCACGGTTGATGCACGGAACTGTCACGGATGTGTAACGAACGTAACGAGGTTGGGAGCACTCTCCCCATGCCGGTGTCCAGTTTCCGGACTTACGGGGTCTAGCGCTGACTGGCCTCGAGGGAGGCAAAGGGATCCTGGAAAATGCGGTCGCCATCGGCAACGAACTCCATCAGCGGATGAGCCCGGAGCCGGTGGGACAATGCCGGATGCAGGTGGACCAGCTCCACCCGGAGCCCGCGGCTCAGCTGCTCATGGCAGAAATCCCAGAGCCGCAGGACCCCGACCGGATCGAAGTGGGTCACCTGGTCCGCCTCGAGGATCAGATAATGGGCGGAGGGGTGAAGCGCCGCGTTGCCCCGAATGGCGGAGACGGCGGCACTGTCCAGGTATTGGGGCAGTACACAGGTGAGGACCGGAGTGAGCATGTTCACGAGGAGAAACTGGTTTCCCCGTGTCACGGATCGATACCGCCGGAGTAGCGGGGTTGCTACATCACCTTACGACGGAACCCACAGCTTGATCGTCGTGCCCCGTCCCAGCTCGCTCTCCGCGCTCACCCGGCCCCCGTGCGCTTCAACCAGATGCTTGACGATTGCTAGCCCGAGACCGGTTCCGCCCACGTCGCGCGAACGACCCTGATCCACCCGGTAGTACCGCTCGAAGATGCGGGGCAAGTGCTCGGAGCCGATCCCCGATCCGGTGTCGCTGACGGCGACGGTCACCCCGCCATCGTCGGCCGAGCTGCGGGTGGTAATCGATCCCCCGGGCGGAGTGAACCGGATGGCATTGTCGTAGAGGTTGCCGAGGATCTGGCGCATCGCCTCGGGATCGGCCCGGATGACCTGGGCGGCCTCGCTCACGTCCACCAGAAACTGGATCCGGCTGGCGGCCGCGCGATCGGCCCGGGGCTGCCACGCCTCCCGCACCGCTTTGGCCACCTCCAGGGTCTCGAGCCGGGGCTGCCACCCGCCGGATTCGATGCGGGAGAGGTTTAGCTGATCGTCCACCAGCTGCTGCATACGTTGCGAGTTGCTCAGGATGGTGCGGAGAAACAGCCGCCGCGTGCCCGGGTCCGGATCCTCCGAGAGCAGCGTCTCGGCGAATCCCGCGATGGAGGTGAGCGGGGTCTTGAGCTCGTGCGAGACGTTCGCCACGAAGTCGCGCCGCACCGTTTCCAGACGTCTCACCTCGGTCACATCGTGCAGCACCAGCACGGCGCCCCCCGAGGCCAACGGCCGGGAGTTGACCAGGAACGACCGCTCGTCCAGGTCCAGCGCCCGATCTTCGACCGTCTCTCCCCGCATACTCGCGTCCACCACCTCCCGGGCTGCCTTGGCGCGGAACAGCTCCGGCAGATCGGGCATGAGCTGGTTCTCGGTGTAGCCAAGCATCCGGCGGGCGGCGGGGTTGGCGGTTACGATCCGCCCTTTCTTGTCGGTCGCGAGGACACCCTCCACCATCGCATCGACCAGGGCCGACGACTCCACTCGGCCCCGCCGCAGCGCCTCGAAGCGATCGCCCAGCTCCTGGTGCATCTGCCGTAAGGCCTGGCTCAACTGATCGATCTCGGTGATGCGGGAGCGGGGGAATCGGGGCGGCAGGCCGGAGGGAATGGCCCGGGCGGCGGCGGCGATCTGTTGCAGGGGATTGGCGATGGCGCGGCCGGCCAGAACGGCAAGGAGCGTTCCGGCGCCGAGCCCCAGCAGCGCGCCCCACAGGATCACGCGATGGGAGCGGCCTGCCGCGGTCTCCAGGGTCGCCAGATCGCTCGCCACCCGGACGATGGGAGACCCGGGCACCGCCACCCAGAGTCGAGCGGGCTCGCCGGCGTCCGAGCGGACCTGGACCCCCACTCGTCCCGCGACCGCTGCCTGTACTTCGGGGAGCCCCCCCAGGGCCGGTTGATTGACGAGCACTCCGGGAGGGATCTGGTTGTCGGCGAGCGGCCGACCCTCTGGGTCCAGCACGGTTACCCGGTGAGATCGCATCGCGGCCCAGCGACCCACCAGGCGGGGCCACGCGCCCGGGTCATCGGGAAGCGCCGCCTGAATCAGGCGGGCTTGACCCTCCAGGTCGGCCTGCAGTTGCTGCTCGAGTTGCCGGCGCACCGCGGTGCGGGACGCCCAGACCACTACGACGATCGCGAAGAGGAGAACGCCCACCATCCCCAGCAGCAGGCGACCCGCGACTCTCACCTGGCTCGGCTCCCTCTCTCGGTCCCTCGGAAGCGGTACCCGAACCCGCGGACCGTTTCGATCATGCGGCCGGCCTCACCCAGTTTGGTGCGCAGCCGCTGCACGTGCATGTCGACCGTGCGGGTCTGGATGTCGGGCTGGGCCTCCCAGACCGTCTCAAGCAGCTGGGGCCGGGTCTGCACTCGGCCGCGCCGCTCCACCAGCGTCATCAGGAGCTTGTACTCGGTCGCTGTCAATGTCAGTTCCTGGCCCTCGAACATCACCCGGTGCGCCGACCGGTCGATGGTGAGGGGGCCGGCGGTGATCGAACTGCCGCCGGCGACCGCCGGAGCCTGCAGCCGCCGCAACACCGCGCCCACCCGCAGGGTCAGCTCCTGGGGCGAGAATGGCTTGGTGAGGTAGTCGTCGGCGCCGAGCGAGAGGCCCCGGATGCGATCGGTTTCTTCCCGCCGGGCGGTGAGCAGGATCACCCCCACGTCGCGAGTCTCTTCCCGGCTGCGGAGTTCGGTCAGCACATCGTACCCCGAGACGCCCGGCAGCATCAGGTCCAGCACCACCACATCGGGCCGCTCTTCCCGCGCGGCGCGGAGGGCTTCGGCTCCGCTCGACGCGGTGGAGACCCGGTAGCCCGCCTTGGCCAGGTGATAGGCCACCAGTGCGGTAATATCGGGTTCATCGTCTACCACCAGAATCCGCTGGGTCATGCTTTCAGGGCTCGCGGGGCGCGAGGCGGGGGACGGATCGTTCCACCCCTCGAGCACGGCTGCGGTCGAGCGCACGATGTCGCTCCAGTTTCATGGTTTCTTCGCTCGCCAGGCCGTCGAGAACGGCGTTGAGCAGTCGTTCGTGGCGGCCGGGCCGGAACAAGCGGTACAGCACGAACTGCCCCACCGGCGTATCGCGCACGATCCCGGCGTGCCGCAGCACGGTGAGGTGGCGCGAGACGGTGGGTTGGGGCAGCTCGAGAATGACCTGCAGGTCGGAGACGAAGAGCGGTGCTGCGGCCAGACAGTTCACGATGCGCAGCCGGGTGGGCTCCGCGATGGCGAGCAGCAGTGTGGAAGGACTCAGGCCGGGCATATTCGGCTAAACGAATACATCTACATCCGCCCGTCCGCAACCGCCTCCAGTCGGCCGGCCGGTCCGACGGTCAGTCGGTCGACCGACAGACCGACCTGACCAACCGACCGACCGTTTGTACTTCCCGAAGCTCTGGCTTCGCGCCAGATTCCCCCGCTACCGTGAGTCCTGACAACGAGCTGGTGACCGCATTCGTCAACGAGCGTCCGGTGCGGGTGCCGCGCGGCAGCGCCGTGCTCGCCGCGGTCCGGGCCCACGATCCCGCCCTGGCCGCCCGGGTGGCCGCGGGAGAGGGATACCTGACCGACGGACGCGGCATCCGGGTCACGCCGGATCAGCCTCTCCCGGCAGGCGCGATCATTCGGGTGGTTGTGCCTGCCCGCCGCAGCCGGGAGCCGGATGCTCAGCCGTGAATTGATCGGACGGCTTCCCAAGGCCGAGCTCCACGTGCATCTCGACGGGTCCCTCCGGCCGGCCACCATGGTGGAGCTGGCCCGGGCCGCCGGCGTGGCGCTTCCCACCACCGACCCGGTGCGGCTGCAGAGCTTCATGCGGGTGGATGATGCCCACAACCTGGAAGAGTTTCTCACCCGTTTCGAGGTGACGATCGCGCTGCTGCAGACACCGGAGGCGATCGAGCAGGTGGCCTATGAGATGGTGGAGGATGGGGCGGCCGACAACCTGCGCTATCTCGAGGTCCGGTACTGTCCCTGGCTCAGCACCCGAGGTGGCCTCACGCTCGATCAGGTGATCGAGGCCGAGGCGCTGGGCCTGGCGCGGGGCAGCCGGGACTTCGGAGTCCGCACCGGCATCATCAACTGCTCGCTCCGGCACTATCCGGCGGACCGGTCGCTCGCGATCGCCCGCCACAGCGTGGACGCCCGCTCCCAGGGCGTGGTCGGATTCGATCTGGCCGGCGGTGAAGCCGGCCGCATGCCCGGAGTGCACGCCGCAGCCTTCGATGTCGCGGCCGGCGGCCTGCTCGGCATCACGGTGCACGCCGGCGAGGCGGCGGGCCCGGAATCGATCGCCGAAGCGATCCATCGCTGTCACGCGATGCGGCTGGGCCATGGCACCCGGTTGTTCGAGGCGCCCGCGCTGCAGGACTTCGTGCGCGACCGGCGCATCGCGATGGAGATCAACATCACCAGCAACTTGCAGACCCACGCGGTCGCCCGGGCCGCCGACCATCCGGTGCGCCGCTACCTCGACGCCGGGCTGAACCTGACGCTCTGCACCGATAGCTGGCTCATGTGCGGCGTGTCGTTGTCGGATGAGTACTGGCTGGCGCATACCGAGCTGGGCTGCACCCGCGAGGAGATCGACCGCATGATCCTGAACGGATTCGAGAGCGCCTTTCTCCCCTGGCCCGAGAAACGGGAGCTGGTGGCGCGGGTGCAGGTCGAGCTGGAGGCGCTGCGATGAGCGCCCTCTTTCTGCTGCAGACCGCGGCCGAGCGTCTGGCCCAGGCGCGCGAAGGGCTGGACACCCCGCTGCTGGAGCGGCTGGTCGGGCTGATCGGCATGGCCACCATGATCGGCCT
>DASWKS010000211.1:0-3487 GCA_036396495.1 Gemmatimonadales bacterium | reverse complement strand
GCAGGGGGAACCGCTGCTTGAGCAGCTGCCGTGCCGCCTTGTCGTGCTTGCGGGGGAAGGCGCGCTGGCTCCGATCCGGGTCGAAGACCCGCTCGCCCCGCCATCGCACCCGGAACCCGCGGTTGTCGGCCGGCAGCGCCGCCCACCCCGTGACGCCGGGAAAGTTCCAGCTGGGCAGATTGGGGAAGGTGAACCGATCGTCGCCGGGCGGCGTGCCGAAGTAGTGGACGTGGCCCAGTGGCGTGAAGATCCGCTTGCCCATGAGCTCGGGAAACATCCGGGGGAACCACGGGCCCAGCGCGAACACGAACGCGGCGGCCCGGAGCGTGCCTTCGGGCGCCGCGAGCGCCACACTGTTGAGCCGGCCGTTGCTCGCGCCGCCCGGCAGGGCCCGTCCCACCATCACCCGGGCCCCGCGCTGGCGGCAGACCTCGGCGACCACCTCGCAGGCGCGCCGGGCCCGCACCACCCCGGCGTCGGGCTCGTGCAGTGCGACGGTGATCTTGCGCAGGTCGAACACCGGATACTCGCGCTGCACCTCGGCGGGATCGAGCGTCTCGTGCCGAATGCCAAGCCGCTGCCAATGCTCGCGGGTCTTGGCGACGACGGGCTCGTCCTTCTCGCGGAAGATCAGATCACCGGTGGTGAAGAAGAGCCGGAGCTTCATCGCGCGGCCCCACTCCTCGTCGAACGCCTTCCACCGGGTCAGCGCTTCCCGGGCCCAGGGGATCCACAGGTCGGCGTACGTGCTGGTGCCGTAGGAGCTCCGCACCCCGCGGGTCTCGTCGCCCGAGGTCGCGCGGGAGTTGCCCGGACCGTAGGCGTCCACCAGGGTCACCGTGGCGCCCAGGCGGCACAGATGCAGTGCGGTCCATCCCCCGAACGCGCCGGCGCCGATCACCACCACGTCCGGTGACTGCCGGCTCAGCGCCGCAGCGAGTCGCGGGCCGGCGGCCAGCAGTCCCGCCCCGGCCCCCGCCGACTTGAGAAACGCCCGGCGGCCCGGCTTCACGGCAGCGAGCCCGCGGGCCGAAACTTCTGCACCCGTTTGTAGATGTCCACCTCGGAGGTGTAGATGTTGCCGCGCGAGTCGATCGTGAGGTTGTGGACCCACCCGAAATAGCCGGCGTTCCGGCCCCCGCGCCCGAACTCCCCGGCCACCCGGAGGTCGGAGCGGCGGAGGATCCAGACCTTCTGGTTGGTGCCGTCGGGGACGAACACCCAGCGCTGCTCGGGGTCGCGGGAGAAGGTGATGTCCCAGACCGAGCCCATGGCCAGGGTCTCGCGCGCGAGGAACGCCTCCTTCACGAATTCGCCGTTCTTGCGGAACACCTGGATCCGGTTGTTGCCCCGATCGGCCACGTACACCAGGCCGTCCTGGTCGATGCGGACGGCGTGGACCGCGACCACCCTGGGGTCGGCGCTCCGGAACTGGGGCGACGGTGGGGCGGCGGGATCGTACAAGGGAAGGGAGGCGTCGTCGGGACGCTTCCCGTAGGCGCCCCAGTGGCGCCGGTACCGGCCCGTCGCGGCGTCGAACACGATCACCCGGCGGTTCACGTAGCCGTCGGCGATGTACACCTCGTTGGCCGCGGGGTCCACCGTGATGCCGGCCGGCCCGCCCAGCAGCGTGGTATCGTTGCTCCCGGCGGTCTGGCCCGGCTGCCCGATCTGAAGCAGGAGCTTGCCGTCGGGGGAGTACTTCTGCACCACGTGGTCGGTCCGGGCGCTGCTCCCGATCCACACGTTGTCCTGGTGATCCACGTAGATGGTGTGCTCGCTCCCCGGCCAGAAGTCGCCGTGGCCGGGACCGCCCCAGGCCCGCACCACGTTGCCCTCCGGGTCGAACTGGAGCACGGACGGCGCGGGGATGCAGCACTCCGAGATCGGCGGAGTCTGGACCGCGCCGGCTTCGCGCGGGGTGAGCGTGCGCGGGCGGTGCAGCACCCAGACGTGGTCGCGGGAGTCGACCCAGATCCCCGACACCTGTCCCAGGATCCACTTGCCCGGCAGCGGCCTGGGCCAGGAGGGATCGACCTCGTAGCCGGGAACCCCCCGCTCCCCCTTCGCGAGCGGCGCGGGCGGCGGAAGCTGGGCGGAACCCAGAACGGGGAGCAGGAAGCAGAAAGCAGGGAGCAGGAAGCAGGGAGAAGGGAGCAGGGACGCGGCTTTCATGGCGCCGGCACCTTCATCGGGACGATCCGGTTCCGCAGGATTCCGATCTTCTCGATCTCCACTTCCACGATGTCGCCGGCCTGGAACGCGCGGCGGGTGCCGGGCACGTAGCGATAGGTGCCGGTGTAGAGCAGATCGCCCGGCAGGAGCGTGACGTAGCGGCTGAGGTAGCTGACCAGGTTGGGGACGTCGTTGATGAGGTCGTCGGTGATGCCCTCGTTCACCACCTCCCCGTTGAGCCGCGTGACCACGCGCAAGCCGCGCCAGTCGATGCCGGAGACCAGCACCGGGCCCAGCGCGGCCCAGGTGTCGGCGGCCTTGGAGATGAGGCGGGTGGGCTCGCGGTCGCCCTGGCGCTCCCCGTACCAGGTGTTCTCGCTCACGTCGTTGCCGACGGTGTAGCCGAACACGTGCTCCAGGGCCCGCTCCGGCGGGATGTGGCGTCCGCGCTTCCCGATGACGATGACCAGCTCGCCCTCGTAGTTCAGGTTGGCCGCCTCGGGCGGCAGCTCGATCTCGCCTTCGGGGTCGTTGATCGAGGTCGGCAGCTTGGCGAACCAGCGCGGATTGGCGATGGCCGTGTCGCGACCCGGTCTCTTGGAGTTGACCGCCACGCCGAGCACTTTGGACACCCGCGCGGGATCGACCGGGGCCAGGAGCTTCACGTCGGCCAGACGCACGGTGCGGCCGGTTGGGGTGGGCGAGGCGAACAGGTCACCCCGGAGCTCGCGGATGGTTTCGCCTTCGAGCAGTCCCAGCGCCACCTGCTCGCCCCGGGCATAGCGCACGTAGCGCAGGACCTGGGTCTCTGCCGGCGTTTCGACCGCGACCAGCGCCAGGGCTGCCGTGGCGGTCCAGCGCCACCGTCGGCCTCCAATACTCATCGGTCCTCCCGGGGCAGGGCCAGCGCCACCAGTTCGGCCGTGACGTCGGCGTCCGCGATCGCCACCACGATGTATTGACGGCCCTGGTGCATGAAGGTCATAGGCGCCGCGTTGGTCTCGGCGGGCAGGTTGACCGCCGCGATCTCCTCGCCGCTCCGCTTGTCGACGGCGTGGAAGAGCGCCGCCCCGCCCCGGCCCTCGCCGTAAAAGAGCAGGGTCCTGGTCAGCAGCACGTTGGCATGCGCGCTGGCGCCGGTCGGTGGAATGGTGATGCCCTTGAGCGCCGGGTTGCTCCGGATGGACTCCGGAGTGCCGCCGTTGGTGATCTGCCACAGGTGCTCGCCGGTGTTGAGATCGATGGCGGTGATGCGGCCGTAGGGCGGCTTGAGCAGCGGCATGCCCTGCGGCCCGCGCAGCCCGCCGGGACC
>DASWKS010000210.1:0-6351 GCA_036396495.1 Gemmatimonadales bacterium | reverse complement strand
GCAATTAATCACACCGCACAACAATATTAGTCTTGCCTAACTCTGTCAAGCTACCCGCGGTCAACCGCCCAACGCGAACTCCAGATGCGACGCCGTAAGTTACGCTTCAATAACTATTTAGGGCCTTGCGTCTGGCCAGTGGGCCAACCGTTCGAAAAAGGGAGTGAGGATCCGCTCCGTCATCCCCCAGACGACCCCCTCTTCAAGCCGGTACCCCGGGCGAGACATAGCGAAATCCCGGCCACGAACTTGGTAGCTGCCATAGACGCCGGGTGAGAGCATTTCCTCGAGCGTCACCCACCAGCTGCTGGCGACTTCGATATTGGGAAACAGGGTGGGACGGGCTGAGAGCAGGAAGACAAAGGGACGGACCTTGATCCGGGGCAGCAGCACGGTGGAGGGGACCAGATCATCCAACGTGCCTGCCAGCTCGGATGGCCTGAGCTCGATACCAACCTCCTCCTGCGTCTCCCTGATGGCGGTGGTGAGCAGGTCCGGATCCTGGGGGCTCTTTCGACCGCCCGGCAGGCCGAGTTGGCCCGACCAGGGATCACCCTCGCGCTCGGAGCGGCGGATCAACAGCAGCGCGTCCGGATCCCGCACGCATATGATCGAAACTGCAGACGGGATCCGAGCGGGATCGGCCTCTGCTTTGGGGTGGTAGGACGCGAGGTCGGTGAGGCGATCGAACAGGCTCAGTTCAGCTGGCACATGCCGCCACCGCAGCATCCACCGGACGGAGCGTCATCGCCGCATGGTCCGGTGGCGGGCGCGGCGTTTGAAGCCGGGCGGGCGGGGACCGAGAGGAGCTTCTGGACTTTGGGCGATCCGCATGAGGGACAATCGACTCGGACCGGTGCGCGCAGGAGGCGCTCGAAGGTGGCTTCGCACTCCGAGCATTGATACTCGAACAATGGCATGACCGGAGCTTCGCCGGGACGGCTCGCCCGGTCAAGGGAGTTGACCCGAGTCATCAGGCGACGGCGCCTTCGAGCAAGGTGAGGGTTCCCGCTGACGCGTCCAGGCGAGCCCGGACCCCGATCGGAACGGTCCACTGATCGTCGACGTGACCGATGGGAAAGCCGTACGCGGCGGGGATGCCGAGCGGCTCCAGGTAATCGAGCAGAACTTCGTGCAGGGAGCGGGCGCCGCTGCCGGTGTCCTTTTTCAAGTCGCTGAACTGACCGATCGCCACTCCGGCCACCTGGTCCAGCAATCCCGCATCCCGCAGGTGCGCGAGGCAGCGGTCCACCCGGTACAGGTCTTCACCAACCTCTTCCAAAAAGAGAATGACTCCCTTGAACGGGGGCAGGGTCCCGGTGCCGATGAGACACTGAATCAGCGTGAGGTTGCCCCCCAGCAGAGGGCCGTCGGCCACCCCGGACTGAAGCGGCACCACCCGCGGCTCGCGGGGAACCACAACACCGGGCCGGGGTGGGGGCAGAGGCAGCTTTCCCGCGGGGGTCGGGTCGAACAAGACCCGCTCCAGCCGTTCCCGGGCAAAGGCAGTGAGGCCATTGCGGGCGACCGGTCCATGATGGGTGACCAAACCGGTGGCGGCGTGGGCGGCAAGCAACAACGCGGTGATGTCGGAGAAACCCAGCAGCACCTTGGGGTTTCGGGCCAGCCCCTCGAACCCGACTCGACGGAGAATGCGGGTCACGCCGAATCCGCCTCGCACGCTCCAGAGAGCGCCCAGACTAGCATCATCCAGTGCCTGCTGGAGGTCATCCAACCGGTCGGCGTCGCTCCCGGCGAGGTAACCGAGCCGCTTGTGGGCCGAGGGCATGATCACCGGCTCCAGGCTCAAGGCCCGGCACAATTCGGCCGATCGATCGAGGTCGTCCCGCTCCAGGACTGCGCCGCTGGGTGCCAGCAGGGCGACTCTGGCGCCCGGCGTGAGCCGGGCCGGCCGTGTGGTCTGCGTTGACGTCATCCCCACCCCCGTTAGGTTTACCCCCGCCGTCCATCCGGAGCTCCCGCCTTGCGTCCGTCCCACCCCACCCTCGTTGCCGCCAGCCGCGCGATCGCCTCGCACCGCGATGCCATGGTCGCCCGGTGGAACGAGTGGCTGGGGGAACGTCTGACTTCGCGCTCGGTGAGTCGCGCCGTGGTAGAGCGGCAGCTGCGGCTCATCATCGATGTCCTGGCCGCCATGATCGGCCCGCTCCGGCGCGAGACGAAACCTATCTGGGCGGAAGTGACGGAGCACTACGGGCGCATCGCGGCGGTGCGGGGGCTGGCAGCGGGCGAGGTGGTGGAGGAGATGCAGTACCTGCGCGAGGTGCTGATCCGGCATTTGGCCCCTTCCATCGCCGCCATGCGCCCGCGCCAGGGCATGGCGCTGCTGCTGCGACTCAACCGGCTGGTGGACAAAGGGGTCGCGATGGCCGTGGTCGGATATACCGACGCGCTGGTCCACACCCTCCTGCCGGGAGACGGACCCTCCTCTAACGGTGCGCCCTCGATCGATCCGGCCGAGCTGCAGCATGAGCTCGACGCGATCACCCGGAGCCTCCAAGCGATCACGGGCGCGGCGTCACGCCGCTGACGCGGCATGCCCGCTCTGCCGCCCCTGCTCGCGCTCCCCTGGCTCGTTCCCTACCTCGTTCTTCCGATGCTTTCCCGGCGCCGCCCGCTGCTGCTGGCCGAAGCGCCAGCCGCAGGCCCGCTGGTCAGTGTGATCGTGCCGGCCCGGAACGAGTCGGGCAACATCAACCGGCTCCTGACCAGTCTTCGCGCCACCACCTATTCGCCGGTGGAGATTGTCGTGGTGGACGACCGCTCCACCGACGACACCGCCGCGCGGGTCGAGGCCCATGCGAAGGCCGATCCGCGAGTCCGACTGGTGCGGGGTGAGCCATTGCCGCCGGGCTGGTTCGGCAAACCGTGGGCCTGTTTTCAGGGAGCCGAGCGGGCGCACGGTGAGCTGCTGGTCTTCACCGACGCCGACACGACCCATGAACCCGGGTTCCTCGCGCACGCGGTCGGAGCGTTCCAGCGCAGCGGCAGCGATCTCCTGACCGTGGTCACCGGTCAGATCCTGAAGACATTCTGGGAGCGGGTGGTGATGCCCCACTTCTGGCTCCCGCTGGGCCTGCGCTATTACCCCGGACGGGTCAACGCCGCCACCAAACCGCGGGACGTGCTGGCCAACGGGCAGTTTTTCATGACCTCGCGCACGGCCTACACCCGGATCGGGACCCACGAAGCGGTGCGGAGCGAGGTGGCGGAGGATGTCGTGATCGGGCAGCGATACCTTTCCGCCGGGCTCAAGATCCGGATGTGGTGGGCCGAGGAATTGATCCAGACCAGGATGTACACCGGGTTCTCGCACCTGGTGGAAGGCTGGTCGAAGAACCTCTACCTGGGCTCCAGGGCCTCGTTCCCCGGACAGCCGCTGCTGCAGGCTTCGGCTCCGTTCGTACTGCTGGCCGGACAGGCATTCTGGCTGGCCCCCTTGGTGGCACTTTTGGTGGATGGCGCCGGTTGGGCGCCCTGGGCGATTGGGCTCAGCGCCGGGTTCTGGGCAATCATCTCGGCCGGGCTGAAGGTACCGTTGTGGTACGGGATGACCTATCCGATCGGGGTCCTGATGTTGGTTTATCTGGTACTTCGCTCCGGCTTCCGAGGGCGGCGGAAGATCGAGTGGCGGGGACGGACCTATCGCGGGGTCGAAGACGGTCGAAGCGGGTCGAAGGCGGTCGAAGGCGGTCGAGAGTGAGGAACATCCTCATGGTAGCGGCTGGGGGCGCGGCGGGGGCGGTGCTGCGGCACCTGTTGGGCGGACTGGTCCAGGGCCGGATCACCGCAATCTTCCCGCTGGGAACACTGGCAGTCAACCTGCTCGGTTGCCTGGCCATCGGGGTGGCCTCCGAGCTAGCCGAGTCGCGGGGCGCGCTGGATCCCGCGACCCGGGCGTTGCTGGTGGTCGGAGTGCTGGGAGGTTTCACCACCTTTTCAGCCTTCGGCAACGAAACGCTGAATCTGCTGCGTGACGGAGAGCGCCTGCTGGCCGGCGGGAACGTGGCCGCCAACGTCATCCTCGGGCTGGCGGCGGTCTGGGTTGGTCGGGCCGCAGCCGCGGCATTGTGGAGGTGAGAATGGAACAGTGCCTGCTCCGCATCTACGTCGGCGAGGACGACCGGGTGGACGGGAAGCCGCTCTACGAGTGGGTGGTGCTGGAAGCGAAAGGCCGCCGCCTGGGCGGCGCGACCGTTCTGCGCGGCATCATGGGCTTCGGAGCCAAGAGCCACCTCCACACCTTCAAGATCGAGCGGCTCTCGCTCGACCTGCCCATCGTGATCGAGATCGTCGACAGCCGCGAACGGCTGGAGGCGTTTCTGGCGGACGTCCAGCCCAAGCTGTCCGACGGCATCGCAACGCTGGAGCGGGTGGAGGTGATCCGGTTCGGCACCGGGACTCGGACTTGATGGAGTTCGGACCGCTTCATCCCGACACGCCGCGACGGCGCGACGGCTGGCACAGCCCGGTGCTCGACCTCGACATGCCGATCGTGAGCTATGGCGATCGGGGTCGGCCGCTGCTGCTCTTTCCCACCGCCGCGGCCGACTTCCTGGAGAACGAGCGGTTCTACCTGGTGAAGTCGGTGGAGCCGTTCATCGCGGCGGGCCGGATTCGCTTGTTCTCCATCGACAGCTGCAATCGCTGGACCTGGATGGATCAGTCCCTGCCCGTGAAGGAACAGGCGCGCCGGCAGGCGCTCTACAGCCGGTATGTCGAGGAGGAAGTGGCTCCCCACATCCGACGGGTCGCGGGAGATGGGCCCATTGGCGTCACCGGCGCGAGCTTCGGAGCCTTTCATGCCGCGAACGCGATGTTTCGCCGGCCGGACCTGTTCGACACGCTGATCGGCATGAGCGGCTTCTACGACCTGGCCAACGATTATCTGCGGGGGTACTCCGACGACAACTGCTATTACAACAACCCGGCGTGGTACCTGCCCGGTCTCTCGGGCGGTTCGCTGGACCAGCTGCGGCACCATGCCCGGATCGTGCTGGTCACCGGTCAGGGCGCGTATGAGGCCCCGCACGAGTCCCGGCGCCTGTCGGAGATCCTGAGCCGCAAGGCCATCCCCCACGCGCTGGATCTCTGGGGCCACGACGTGGATCACGACTGGCCCTGGTGGCGCAAGATGCTGTCGCGTTACGTCGATCGGCTCTACTGATCGCGCCAGGGGCCGCTTTAATGCTCGAATTCACTCTGCTGGTTATCGCCATCATCTGCCTGGCGATTCTGGTGCGACCGCTTTGGCGCCGGGTGACGCTGCCGGCCTGGTTGGTCCGGGCCCGCGTGCGACATCGTCCCGGGATCCCGATCACGTCGTGGCTGGCGGCGCTGTTGCTGATGGACTTCATCTGGCTGATCGGCGAGCGGCGGGGGGTCTGGGGCGCGATCGCCTGGTCGATCTGGGTCGGGGCGCCGCTGGCGGCGACCTGGGTGACGTGGTACTGGCTCAGGGGGGGGAGGACGGACGGACGGGCGGGCGGACGGACGGACGGACAGGCGGACGGGCGGCCCGACGGACTGTAGGTGCTCGCTCTTGCTCCGACGGGCACCCGCATTCCGATAATTCCGGCGCAAATCGGGTTAACGCTTCCCGGCTGATTTGCCCACCGTGGTGACGACTGCCACGGCGGAGATCATCTGCCCACCCTGCTGGACGGTATCCGGCATCTCGAAGACCTGGCGCCGCTGGTGCGCAAGGCGGGCCATCAGCTCACGGTCCAATGGCTGCCACCGGAAGGATGGGTCGAGGGGGTGCAGCCTCGCCGTGCCGCGGTGCTGGGACGGCACGCCGGATTCGAGTGGCTCGCGTTCGAGACGCCGGGCGGGGCTCCGTTACTCGCCAGCCGAGTGGCGCGCCGGCTGGAGCGGGCCGGTCGGCTGGCGGCGGTCCTGGCACTCGATCCCGACACCCGGCTCCTGGCCATGTCGGTGAGCTTTACCCCTCGGCCCTTGCTGGTGGCAGAGCTGGATCATCCCTCCGGCCTGGCGCTTCAATGTCTGGAGCGGTTGGAAGGAGCGGGAGGCGATGGCGCACTCGCGGCCGCGGCGCACATCGCCAGGGCGCTCGATGCTGAAGCGCTGGGCCGCCGGTTCTTCGCGGCGTTCCGGCGCACCCTTCACGCCATGGCGGAGTCGCTCGCTCCTCGCATGCCGGCGGCCGACCGGCACGCGATCACGCTGCTGCAGCTCACCCGGGTGCTGTTCCTCGATTTCGTGCAGGCCAAGGGCTGGCTGGACGGACGCGGGGCGTTCCTCCGGGAGGAACTCGACCGAGCATTACGGGGCAATGGCTCCGTTCAGCACGACCTGCTGCAACCGCAC
>DASWKS010000209.1:0-3586 GCA_036396495.1 Gemmatimonadales bacterium | reverse complement strand
AAGGCGCTGCCGGAGCGTGGGAAGATCGGGATCTTCAACCGATCGCACTACGAGGAAGTGCTGGTGGTGAGGGTCCGGGGCGAGGTGCTGGAGCGGCAACGGCTGCCCCCGGGAAAACGGGACCAGCGATTCTGGAAGCAGCGCTACGACGATATCAACCGGTTCGAGCGGCACCTGGTCCGCAATGGGACGGTAGTACTCAAGTTCTTTCTCCATATCTCGCAGGAGGAGCAGCGTCGTCGGCTGCTGCAGCGGCTCAAGAACCCGCGCAAGCAGTGGAAATTCGAGGTCGGCGACCTGGCCGAGCGGGCCCGATGGGACGATTACATGGAGGCGTATGAGGATGCGCTGTCCGCCACCAGTACCCGTTGGGCGCCGTGGCACGTGATCCCGGCAGACCACAAGTGGACCGCACGAGCGCTGGTCGGCGCGTTACTGGCCCATGCATTGTCCAAGCTGGCGCTCAAGACCCCGTCGGTGGCCGAGTCGGACCTCAAGGCCTTCGTCAAGGCGAGACGCCAGCTGGAGCGGGAAGCCAGGGAGCGGTGAACGGTCAACGGTGAACGGTGAACAGGGAACGGTGAGCAGGGAACGGTGAGCAGGGAACAGTGAGCAGGGAACAGTGAACGGTGAATCACGCCGGGCGCGAGGGCTGTTCCACGGCCTGGTTGTCTTGGGGCTGATTGGCTGCGGGGGCGGGTCGCCCTTGCTCAATCCCGATCCGTCGGAGCTGGCCCGGGCGGCGCCGGACAGCTTCGATGTCCGGTTCGAGACCAGCCGGGGGCCATTCGTGCTGCGGGCCCGGCGGGCCTGGTCGCCCCAGGGAGTGGACCGGCTGCATTACCTGGTGCGGCATGGGTTCTACGATGAGGCGCGGTTCTTCCGGGTGGTCGGCGGCTTCGTGGCGCAGTGGGGCCTGGCCGGCCGGCCGACGCTCGATTCCCTCTGGCAGCAGCGCCGGCTGCCGGACGAACCGGTCCGGTCGTCCAACACCAGGGGGCGGGTCTCGTACGCGCGGGGCGGCCCCAACACCCGTTCGATCCAGCTGTATATCAACCTGGCGGACAACATCCGGCTCGACACCCTCAACAGCTTCGGGTTTCCGCCGATCGGCGAGGTGATCGAAGGGATGGGGGTGGTGGATTCGGTCTATTCGGGCTACGGCGGGACCCGGGAGAACCGATTGCCCGGACCCTCGCAAGACTCCATCAGGGTCGTCGGCAACTCATACCTCGAGCGAAACTTCCCCCGTCTAGACCGGATCGTGGGGACCAAGGTAGTGCGGGAGTGGAAAGACCATTGACGATTGACGATTGACGATTGTTGCGCGACCACCGTTAGTGGACGAGACTCGATCCGCAATCGTCAATCGTCAATCGTCAATCGTCAATTGTCAATCGTCAATGCCACCGCTGTGGTAGATTCGACCATGCTCCACTGGGAGACCTGATGTCTCGTCGGGCAGTGCCAGACCTCCTTCGCGTTCTGTGCCTGATTCTTCTCATTCCGGGTGCCGCAGGCGCCCAGCGCACCAACAAGCCCCCGCTCCACGCCCGGCATTGGATGGCCATTACCGGCAAGCCGCTGGGCGCGGCCGCCGGGGCGATGATGTTCCAGAAGGGTGGCAACCCGGTGGATGCCGCGGCGGCCATGCTGGCGGTGGTGAGCACCATGTGGGACGTGCTGAGCTGGGGCGGTGAGACCCAGGCGCTCATCTACCATC
Source organism: Gemmatimonadales bacterium (assembly GCA_036396495.1). GTDB lineage: Bacteria > Gemmatimonadota > Gemmatimonadetes > Gemmatimonadales > GWC2-71-9 > SZUA-320. Next base: position 1,863 of record DASWKS010000209.1, on the reverse strand, counting down.
CCGGTTTCAAGAAGGTCATCGCCCTGAACGCGCTGGGCATGGCGCCCAGTGGCGCCACGCCGGAATACTTCCGGGGCAAGGGGATGCGCTACCCACCCGAATTCGGACCGCTGGCGATGGTGACCCCGGGCACTCCGGGTGGCCTGATGACGATGCTGGCGGAGTATGGGAAACTGAGTCTGGCCGAGGTGCTGGAGCCCGCGATCCAGATGGCCGATGGCTATCCCATCGAGGCCCAGACCGCCAACGCGATCGAGAACAGCAAGAAACGGCTCAAGGAGTGGCCCTACAGCAAGGCCACGATGCTGCCCCACCTGGGTGAAGCGCGGGAGGCGCCCGAAGCGGGAGAGATCTTCCGGCAGCCCGACCTGGCCGCCACGCTCCGCAAGCTGGTCGAGGCCGAGCGACAGGCGCTGAAGCAGGGCAAGAGCCGCCAGGACGCGATCTACGCCGCGTACCAGCGATTCTATCGGGGCGACATCGCCCAGGAATACGTGCGGGGAGTGCGGGAACAGGGCGGGCTGGTCACCCTGGACGACCTGGCCAACTGGAAAGTCCGGATCGAGGAGCCGGTCTCGACCTCGTACAAGGGCATCGAGGTCTACAAGCTCAATGTATGGACCCAGGGACCGGTCCTGCTCCAGGCGCTCAATATCCTGGAGCAGGCCGACCTCAAGGGCATGGGGTACAACTCCTCCCGCTATCTCCACACCATCTACCAGGCCATGAGCCTGGCCTTCGCCGACCGCGATTTCTATTACGGCGACATCTACTCGCCGCCGGAGGAGCCGGTGAAGGGGCTGCTGTCGAAGGAGTACGCCAAGCAGCGCTACGCCCAGATCAACTGGGAGAAGAATGATCCCGACATCAAGCCGGGCGACCCCTACCCGTTTCAAGGCGGCAGCAACCCCTTCACCGAATACCTCACCCGGTGGAGCGTGACGGGCGGGACCGACACGGTGAGCCAGCCGGCGCAGCAGTCCCCCAGCAGCGATGCGGACTTCCAGCGGGCATTCTACGCCGGCACCACCTCGATTCAAACCGCCGACACCTCGGGCTGGGTGGTGTCGATCACCCCCAGCGGCGGCTGGGTGCCGGCGGTGATCGCCGGGAAAACCGGCGTGGGATTGAGCCAGCGGGCCCAGAGCTTCGTGACCCATCCGGCCGACGGGCCCTACAACGTCATCGCGCCTAACAAGCGACCCCGGGTGACGCTCACCCCCTCGATGGCGCTCAAGGACGGGAAGCCGTTTCTGTCGTTCGCGGTGCAGGGCGGCGACTCCCAGGACCAGAACCTGCTGCAGTTCTTCCTGAACATGGTGGAATTCGGGATGACGGTGCAGCAGGCGGTGGAAGCCCCCAACCTGAACAGCTTCCAGCTGCGGGCCTCGTTCGGGGCCCACGAGGCCCGCCCGGGCCGGATGCTCCTGGCCGAATCGATGCCGGACTGGATTCGCGGGGAGCTGCGCCGGATGGGCTACACCCTGGCGTTCGAGCGCCGCACCTCAGGCCCCATCAACGCCATCTTCTTCGACTGGAAGCATGGATCGTTCTGGGGAGGGTCGAGCGACCATGGGGAGGACTACGGCATTGGATGGTAAGAGGTGGGAGGTGAGAGGGGCGAGTCAACCGGAGAATGCCGAATGCCCAATGCCCATAGCAGAGGGGCGGGCCTAAGGCGTCGTTCCTTCTGCATTGGGCATTCGGCCTGGGGAGGGTCGAGCGACCATGGGAGGACTACGGCATTGGATGGTAAGAGGGGAGAGGTGAGAGGGGCGAGTCAACCGGAGAGTGCCGAATGCCCAATGCCCATAGCAGAGGGGCGGGCCTAAGGCGTCGTTCCTTCTGCATTGGGCATTCGGC
>DASWKS010000208.1:0-7254 GCA_036396495.1 Gemmatimonadales bacterium | reverse complement strand
CCCGGCGTGAGATTCTACCTGCTTCAACCTCCGATCCTCCTCTGGCAAGCCATCCCCTATCTGCTCGCCGGTGCACTCTGGTTGCCCTTTCGTTCTCCACCTGGCACGACGATCGGGCGGCGGCTCGCCGGCCTGCTGCTGCTGACGGCGGGCCTGCTTCATGTCCCGATGCTCATCGGAATCTTCCCGCTTGGTGGTGACATGGTCGGGATGGTGTTCGTATATGCTACGATCCTCACCACGCTCGCTATCGTTGTGACAACGCTGATCGCATACGGCGTGCTTTACCTGGGCCGGCGGAAGCGGGCGGGGACATGAAACCGGGACGCTTGAATCCAGCGGCTCAGGCTGGACTGGCAACCCTACTGTGGGGCATGGGCCTGGGCGTCCTGGTCCTGGGCGTCGGTGGTCGGGTCGCGATGCGCCTTGTCGCCGAAGCCACTACGGGAGCCGGCGGTTTCTCGCTCGGCGGCACGCTGACAGTTGTTTTTCTGGGCTTGGTGAGTGGAGCCGCCGGTGGCTTGATCCTCCTGGCCGCGCGGACTTTGCTCCGGCGGTGGCCGCCAGCGCCGAGCCTCGCCTTCTGGTTGCTGCTGCTCGCCATCACCCTCCGCGGCCTGCGGCCGCTCGACAACCTCCGGCTGATCCTGTTCCTTCCCCTTGTCGCCGTCTTTGGTGGTCTGCTGCAATGGCGTACCTGGCGCTACCGCCGTCCGGTTTCGTGAAGGGGTTGCGGTTTCGTGAGAAGCGGCCGGGCCTGCGGCTACCAATGGCTCTTGTCTCTGCCTGCCTGATCCTTTTCCCTCTGGGATCTCTCCTCGCTCAGGATTCCCGGTCGGCCTTTGGATGGCGCGTCGCCCAGCGACCGCGGCTCAATCTCGGAGACGAGTTGGCGGATTCCGCCGCGTTCTTCAGCCGGGTTCAGGCGGCATTCCGGCTTCGGGACGGCCGGATCGCGGTAGCAGAGTTCGGTCAGCCTCCCGGCATTCACATTTCTTCTGCGCGATCCCGACGACAATCTCTGGGTTCGGAATTTCCAGGTTCCCGGGACGGCCCGGGTGATCTGGTCGGTGTTCGCTCCGGATGGCCGCTACCGCGGAGAGGTCGAGTTCCCCCCGCGGTTCCGCCCGTTGGACATCGGTCGCGACTACGTGCTGGGAAGCTGGACCGACGATGTCGGAGCGATCCATGTGCAGTTGCGCGATCTTTGGAAGGGTGCCGCCTGATGTTCCTCGGTCGGCTCGCTCCGGGGTAAGCGCCCGGTCGCCAACGGGTTCGGGGCGGCGGCGGTTCCACTCGGACGGAAGCGCTATACTTCCAGGGTCCACCTTAGGAGGAGCCTCTGCTCCCGTTTCCCTACAAGGGCTACACCATCACTCCGCGGACCTTTCAGCTACGTGGCTCTGACCGCTGGACTCTGGACCTCCTGATTGGGCGGAGTGGACGGTTGCGGGCGTTCGGCGGCTCCACGACCTATTCGACTGAAGCGGGCGCAGTTGTCGCGTGTACCGACCTAGGCTGCCGCATCATCGATGGTACCGTGCAAGACTGTACCGTCGCCGACCTGCGCTGACCGCTTTGGGCCGAGGCGTTCCGATGCGGATTCCGCTGCTGGTCGTCGCCCTCTTCTGGCCACTCTCCCTTGTTCTTGCCCAGGACACCGAGCCACTCACGCCGCGCACCCGGCTTCGAGTGACCCTCGCCAGCACACCGGCGCGGGTGCAGATCGGCAGCTACCAGGCGCTGACGGACACGACCCTGCTACTCTCTGCCGGCTCGTCGCGGAGCCTCACCATTCCACTTTCCAGCATCAGCCGCCTGGAATGGAGTCGGGGACGACGCCCCGGCGTTCTGGGCGGGGTGCTGGGCCTTATTCTGGGTGCCGGCGTCGGTGGGGTCGTGGCGTGCAGCCTCAACCGAGATGACTACGGCGTCTTCTGCGGTGGCCAGGATGACACCAAGGTGGTCGTGGGCGCGGCGCTGGGTGGGGCCGCCGGGACCGTCATCGGGGCATTGCTCTTCCGCCGGGAGCGGTGGAACCAGTTGGACCTGGTCCGGCTTCGGTCCGGTCGCCCCTGACGAAGGGGTCGGGTCTTCAAGGTATTCGTCCCTCCGTGCGAGAATGGATCACAGAATCCTCCGTGCCGCTTCGTTCCTGATCGTGATGATCGCCTGGCCCGGCCGAGGCGAGGCCCAGCCCGGTGCCCCGGCTGAGAACCGGCCGCTCGCCGAGGTGTCGTTCACCTTGCACCAGAATGGGATCATCCTGCCGGCCGTGATCAACGGCCGCGATACGGTCCGGCTGTTGCTCGACACCGGCTGGGGACCGTTGGCGCTGGTCGCGGGGTCGGCGGAGCGACTCGGGCTGCCCCTGGATCCTCCCGGAGCCGATGGGCTCGGGCGGGCCCAGGTGGCATCGTTGGCGATTGGAGACGTGGTCCAGCACCGGCCGTTCGTCGAAGTCTTTCCGACCCAGGCGTTGGTACCCCTCATCGGGCCCCATGATGGCGTGCTGAGCACCGCCTTCTTCCGTGACCTGGTGCTGCAGGTCGACTATCCGTCCAAGGTGGTGCGGTTTTACCGGAGCTCGCCCATCGGCTCGACCCCTTCCACCGGCTCCCGGGTATCGGTCCCCATGGTCTTCTCCCCCCGAGCAGGGGCATTGCCCTTCACCGACAGTGTCTTCGTGGACGGTCGGCCCGTCCGCGGGCTCTTCGATACCGGGGGGGCAGGTGCATTCATCGCTACCCGCCGCCTGGTCGAGCGTGCGGGGCTGCGCCCGGTTCCGGACAGCGGCCGGGCAACCATCGGTCTGATGAGCGGCGACACGGCGGCGAGGCAGGTCGTGCGGTTCACCCGGGTGGGCCGGGTGACGCTGGGACCCTTCGCGGTGGACTCGCCCAGGGTGATGATCGCGCCGCCGTTGCTGTCCGGGGAGGACTGGGGCCACGATCTGATCATCGGCTACGGCTTCATGCGGCATTATGTCGTCACCTTTGACTACCCGGGCCGCCTGGTGACCTTCGCCCGGCCCTGATCCCGGGGCCGTCGTTCCTCCATTCCAACGGTTCCACCGCTGGGGGCATCTAATCGACTATAGTCGTTTCAACCTGAGTAGCCGCCCCCGCCTCCGGAGCCGCCATGGCCCCCGATCGCCCCGGTTCCAGTCCCGACACCCTGCTGCCGCTCAAGCCGGTTGAGACGTTGATCCTCATGATGCTGGCCGGCCAGGACCGGCACGGCTACGGTCTGAGGCAGGACATCCTCGAGTACACCGCCGGCCGCATCGCGCTCGAAGCCGGCAATCTCTACCGCCACATCCGGCGGCTGGAAGGAAGCGGGTGCCTCACCGAGTCGGGTCGCCGGCCTGCCCGGGCGGATGACGAGCGCCGGATCTACTACCGGCTGACGCCGTTCGGGCGGCGGGTCCTGGCGGCGGAAATGCTCCGGCTCCGGTCCCTGGTCCGCCTGGCTGAGGAGCGGCGGATCATCACCCCGGTCCGGGCCTGACCGTGGTTCGTGGGGAACGGTTCTACCGGCTGCTTCTGCGGCTCTTCCCCGGAGCCTTCCGGCGCCGCTATGCGGCCGAAATGATCGACTTCTACCGGGCCCGCCGCGCCGCCGTCCGCGGCAAGGCGGTAGCCGGGCTGTGGCTTCGAATCGTGATGGACGTGATCGGCAGCGCGACGCTCGAGCACGCGGACACGGCCCGTTTCAACCCCAGTAACCGAGTCCGCCGAACCGGGCGGGAGGCCACGATGGACACGCTGAAACAGGATCTTCGCCTGGCGCTGCGCGGACTGGGGCGGGCGCCCGGGTTCACCGCGGTGGTCCTGATCACGCTGGCCCTCGGCATCGGCGCCAACGCCGCCATCTTCAGCGTGGTACATGCCGTGCTGCTCAAGCCCCTGCCCTATCAGCACGCCGACCGGATCGAGATGCTGTGGCACAGCAATCGGACGGGGCGGACCTACAACGCCATTTCTCCCCCGGAGTATTTCGACTTCAAGGAGCAACTCCGCGCCTTCGATGCGGTGGTCGCTATTCGGGGACAAAGCTCCACCATCCTCGGCGATGGCGGCGAACCGGAGCGACTCTCAGCCTACGTCGTCACCCCGAATCTCTTCGAGGCTCTGGGCGCCACGCCCGCGATGGGCCGGAGCTTCCGGCCCGACGACGGCGCGGCGGGCGCCGAAAAGGTCATCATCATCAGCGACGGACTCTGGCGCCGCCGTTTCGGCGCGGATCCGAAGATCCTGGGGCGAACCGTCAACATCGGCGGGTTCATCCGCACCATCGTCGGGGTCATGCCGAGGGAGGTGGGGTTCCCCGATGCGCCGCTCGGTTTCTTGCGAAACCGAGGCGACTTCTGGATCCCGAGCGACTACGAGTCGGCCCGGGCGACTGGGCGCGGCAACCAGTACATCGCCGCGATCGCGCGACGCCGGGCGGATGTGACGGAGGCGGCGGCCCGTGCCGACCTCGAGCTGGTCTCGGCGCGGCTGCGTGCCGCTTTCCCCGATCGCTACGGCGAGCCCGCCGTGATGGGCTGGCGGATGACCACCGTGCCCCTGCGGGATCAGATGGTCGGCTCGGTGCGCACCGCGCTCTGGGTCCTGGCCGGTGCGGTCGGGCTGGTTCTCCTGATCGCGTGCGTCAACGTGGCCAATCTGCTCCTGGCCCGGGGCGCGTTGCGGCAGCGGGACGTGGCGGTGCGCCTGGCCCTGGGCGCCAACCGGGGGCGGCTGCTCCGCCAGACACTCACCGAGAGCACGCTGCTCTCCCTGGGAGGCGGGCTGCTGGGCGTACTGCTCGCTCGAGTCGGGGTACCGCTCCTGCTGCATCTCGACCGAGGCAACATCCCCCGGATCGATGGCACCCGGCTCTCCGGGACCGTGCTCGGCTTCGCGTTTGGGATCTCGCTGCTCACCGGGCTCATAGTCGGGGTGGTGCCGGCCCTGCAACAGTCCCGCACCGACCTGCGCGGAGCGCTGGGCGAAGGCTCCCGCGGTGCCGGCGACGGGATGAGACGGCGCCGGCTGCGGTCGGCGCTGGTGGCGGCTCAGGTCGCGATGGCGCTGGTGGTCCTCGTGGCGGCGGGACTCCTGGGCCGGAGCTTTGCCTTCCTGCAACGGGTCGAGCCTGGGTTCAGCCCCGGCGGAGTCGTGTCGCTCACCCTGAATCTTCCCCGGACCAAATACGACAGCGCGGCCAAGGTCACGGCCTTCTTCGACCAGGTGACGCCGGCCCTCGCGGCGATCCCCGGTGTGGTCGAGGTCGGCGGCATCTATCCCCTGCCGCTGAGCGGCGAAGGCTGGAGCGGCTCCTTCGAAGTGGAAGGACTGACGACCGGTCCGGGAGATGCCGAGCCGCATGCCGAATACTCCGTCGCGCTGCCGGGGTATTTCCACACCATGGGCATCCCGCTCCGGGCGGGCAGGGAGTTCGCTCCGACGGATACCCGGGGCGCGCCCCGGGTTGCGGTCGTCGATGAGCGGCTTGCCGCCAGGTACTGGCCGGGCGAAAGCGCCGTGGGCAAACGGATCAACGCGGGGGAGGCGGCGGGCAACTGGGCGACCGTCGTCGGAGTGGTGGGCCATGTGCACCGGAGTGGCCCGACCCAGGAAAGCGAGCCGCAGCTGTATGTCCCGTTCGCGCAGCATGTCGAGACGACGGTTTCCCTGGTGCTGCGGACCAATGGCGACCCTGGCGCGCTGGCCGGCCCCATTCGCGGAGTGGTCCGAACCCACGACCCGGACCTGCCCACCGCGCAACTTCAGACCCTGAATGAGCTGGTGACGAACGCCACCGCCCGCCAGCGCTTCAACATGCTCATGCTTACCGTCTTTGCGCTGGTAGCGCTCGGCTTGGCCAGTGTGGGGCTCTACGGAGTGATGTCGTACCTCGTATCACAGCGGAATCGGGAAATCGGCATCCGGATCGCGCTGGGTGGCCAGCCCGCGGATGTCCGCCGGCTGGTGCTGCGGGAGAGCCTGTGGATCTCGGTAGGAGGACTCGTGGCGGGCGCGGCGGCTTCGCTCGCCCTGTCGCGGCTGTTGACGGGACTCCTGTACGGGATCAAGCCCATCGATGTGCCGACCTATGCCGGGATCGGCGCCCTGCTCCTTACCGTCGCGGCGCTGGCCTCCTATGGCCCCGCTCGCCGCGCCACCCGGGTCGACCCGCTGGTCGCGTTGCGGGAATAACCACCGCGCGCCTGCGGTCGAGCGAGGCCGGCGTGGCGAGGTCCGCTGCGCCGCTCTATGTTGGCTGGAAGGCACGGCGGCGCACCAGACGGCTTCGCAGTAGGAGGAGGGCCGGTGACCAGTTCATCCGTTCCCGTGCCAGGCGCCGGGCATCGATTTGCCCTCGCCCTGCTCCTCCTCGCCGCCTGTCACGCCGCGGGAGGGGTCGGCCTCCAACCGCCTTCGCCTCTCTGGGGCGGGCTGGAGAGCGGCCGGTATCGGGTCGGCCTGTCACTTCTCTTCGAACGCGACACGACCCGGCCTGCGCTCGGACCCGACTCGGCCCCGCCGCCGGGACGCCCGATGCAGATCGTCGTCTGGTATCCCGCGGGCGCGGCGGGCGACCGGCCGGTCACGCTGCGCCAGTACATCGAACTGAGCGCCGGCGCGCTGGGACCGGATTCCGCCACCGCGGAACGCCGCCGTCGACTGGTCGAAGGCTTCGCGTCCGAGCCCCGGTCGAACGGCATCGCCCAATCGGCGGTGGACTCGCTGCTCGGCACGCCAATGGGGGCGGTCGTGGATGCGCCGCCGGCGGGCGGGCGCTTTCCTCTCCTCGTGTTCCTGCATGCCTCACCATGGGGAGCGAGCGTGATGAGCGAGTACCTGGCCAGCCATGGCTTCGTCGTCGCCGCGATCGAATCCAAGGGTGCCCGGGAAGCGCCCTACCGGTTGAGCCGCGCGAATCTCGACGCAATGGTGCGGGACGCCGGCTTTACGGTGACCCGAATGCGCCGGGAACCGTTCGTCGGCGAGCTGCTCGGCATCATCGGCATGAGCAACGGGGCCATCGCCGCGGTGGCGCTCCAACTCGGGGGCATTGTTCCCCAGGCCGTGGTGAGTCTCGACGGGGGAATCGGCGAACAGGCCGGCGGGAGCTACTTGGGCAGCGTCTCCGGTGCCGTGGCGACCAGGTTCACCGTTCCGCTCCTTCACCTGTACACACCGGACAACCGGTATCTGGACTTCCAGTATCTCCGGTCCTACCAAGCGGCTCCTCGGACCATGG
>DASWKS010000207.1:0-1527 GCA_036396495.1 Gemmatimonadales bacterium | reverse complement strand
TACCTGGATTACCCAGTCGGTCATCTCGGCTCCGGAACCGGTATCTCGCCACTTCGAAGCTACCGGGTCCGGGACCAGGCTGGCGCTCAGGGCGGAGACTCGATAGGCCGTCCCCGGCTGGCCGGCGCCTGGTCCGCTCGGACCCGTAGGCGAAAGGCCGCCCGGGGACGGCCGACCGCTCCCAGGCCCATCCGGACGTCGAATCCCCGGGCCGCCCGCACCGGCTGGACGGCGCAAGCCCAGTTGGGCCCGATGAAATACTCACCCCGGCGGAGTTCTCGGGCGACCGCACCCACACCGAGCGGAGGGGAAGCCGCTTCGCCCGATCGCCTAACACCGCATCGGTCCGATCGGTCGACCCGTTGTTCGTCACTACGATTTCCCAGGTGACGTCTCGAGGCACCCGGATGTGGGACAAACCCTCGAGCGTCATTCCCAGCCGAATCGCCCGGTTCCTGGTGCTGAACAAGACGGTTACCAACACGGGTCCCCGCGAGCATACCATCCTCATTCCTGCTGACCAACTCTGCATCGTTATGGAGACGTCTAAGGGTGTCTTCCAACACGGGTCACATGCCCATACCAATGGGGCGCTCCAGGTTTCAGCAGGGTAGTGCGCCGGCCGGCTGATGCGGCTTACCTCGATGGTTGTATCAGCGCGGGTCTGGTACAATCCTGGGCCATGTTGTTCGACGTGAGTGACCTGACCCCGACCAGCGTTCCAGCCGATCTCTGCATCGTCGGCGCCGGACCGGCCGGCCTGGTTGTGGCCGCGGCCCTCCGCGACTCCGGTCGGCGGATCGTCGTGCTGGAGAGCGGCGGGGCCACCGCCGAACCGTTCGCACAGGGACTCAACCAGGGTCGGGTAGTGGGCGCCTCCTACGCCGGGCTGACTTCGACCCGACAGCGACAGGTAGGAGGGACCGCCCGGCTCTGGAACACTCCGGTGACGGATGGAGCGGGGGCCAAGTATGTCCCCCTCGAGCCGCACGACTTCGAACCGTTGCCATCCGTGCCGTGGAGCGGGTGGCCCTTCGGGGCGAGGGAGCTGGCGCCGTACTACCTGCGGGCGCAGGAGGTTTGCGGCTTGGGTCCCTTCCAGTACGAAGGCACCCGCTGGGGCAGGCCGGACCGCTCCCCTCTGCATGCCGGGTCGACCCCGCTGCTGACCGGCGTCTATCAGTTCGGGAGCGCCCGCCGTTTCATCGATCGAATGGTCGAGGACCTGGTTGCCGCAGAGAACGTGACCATCTATTGCGGCGCGACGGTGGTGACTCTCCTCACTTCAGACCAGTCCGGAGGTCAGGTAACTGGTCTCGTTGCCGTCACCAGGGAAGGCACCCCCATCAATGTCCAGCCGAGATGGGTGGTCCTGGCCGGTGGGGCGATCGAGAACGCCCGGCTGCTGCTGCTGGCTCGCGACCGGCAGGCAGGAATGGATCCGGGAGACTGGCTGGGACGCTGCTTCATGGAGCATCCGCGCGACTTCAGCACCAGCTTGTTCTTCCCGGGATCGGATAAGATCGG
>DASWKS010000206.1:0-6472 GCA_036396495.1 Gemmatimonadales bacterium | reverse complement strand
CATGGAATACGGGCATGAGATCCTTCGCTGCGCTCAGGATGACAATGGTGCGAACCCCCTTCGACTCCTTCGACTCCTTTGACCCCTTTGACCCCGGTCGACCGCTTTTTCAGCGTCCGATCGCCCGCCACAGGTTGTTGGACCGGTCGAGATCGGGAAATACCCGCTCCGGATCGATCTCGATGCTGGCGATGGTGGGCGCGGTGCGCACCTGGAAGGTCCAGCGCCGCTCGCCCGCCAGCCAGGTGGTGACCGGAATCTCGAACCGCTGGGAAGTACCGTCGCCCCGGCGCACCACGATCCGGGCCGGCATCGGAGCCAGGCCCCGGTCTTCGATGGTGATCCGAGTGGAGTCGCCGGCAGGGGTCACCTCGGCGATCGCCTGATCGAGGGTCCAGGTCTCGAACCACCAGGTGCGCCAGAACCACGACAGGTCCTGACCCAGCAGTTCGTTGAAGCTGTTCCAGAAGTCCCACGGTGAGGGGTGGCGATTGATCCACCGCTTGCCGTACTCCCGGTAGGCTTCCCGGAAGCGCCGGTCGCCCACCAGACCCCGCAGCGCCATCAGGTTGGTGGCCATCTTGTCGTAGGAAGCGATGCCGTATGCCGGACTGTCAAACGGATACAGATCGCCGTGCCGCACCAACTCCACTTCGCCGCCGGCCCGGGCCAGCCGCAGATAGTTCTCGCGGGCGATGGCTTCACGGTCGTAGCCGCGGAAGAACTCCCGCATGCCCTGCGCTTGATTGAACCGGGTCAGTCCTTCGTCCTGCCAGGCGGAGCGTTTCTCGTCCGACCCTACCTGCATCGGGAACCACATGTGCCCCAGCTCGTGCACGATCACCGAGTAGAGCGCGAGCGTGTCCCGCTGGCCGCCGATGCAGGTGATCATCGGGTATTCCATGCCGGAGCAGGACACCACCCCGTCCACCGCCGTGGCGTGAGGATAGGGATAGGGCCACAGATAGGTCGACAGGAACTCGATGCTGTGCTGGGCGTATCGGGCCGACTGCTCCCAAGCCCAGGCCCGCCGGCTGGGACGGTAGAAGGTGTGGATCAGGGTGCGATCGGCCTTGCCGTCGCCGTTCTGGTCGCCCACGGTCGCGGTCGTGGCGTCCCACAGATACTGATCCGAGACACCGAACGCGAAATCGCGGACCGCCGTCGCCCGGTAGCGCCAGGTGAGCCCGGCGCTGTCGCGCGCGGTGGCGCGGCCCGGTCCCCGGTCGGCCTCACCCACCACGTGCACCACGTCGCGGGTGTCTGCTGCCCGGCGGAGTCGTTCTCGCGCCGGCGGCGACAGCACCTGCTCGGGATTCTGCAGCGTGCCGGTGGCGCCGATGAGCCAGCCTTCCGGTACCGTCAGGGCCACGTCGTAGTCGGCGTAGCCCATGTAGAACTCCGCGGTGCCCTGGTACGGGTCATCCTGCCAACCGGAGATGTCGTCGTAGACCGCCAGCTGCGGATACCAGTACGCGATGAAGAACACTTCGCCGTCGGTCCCCTCCCGGGGGGCGCCGTCGGGCGGCACGGTGAATCCCCAGCTGAATCCGAACTCCACCGATCCCCCCGGAACCACCGGCGCGGGCAGGCGAACGTACAGCCCGGTGCCGTAGCGCTCGAAGCCTGCCCCCGTGTCGCTCTGGACCGCCCGCAGCTCATGACCATTCACCGTCAGGCTGCCCAGCTCCATCCCGCCGGTGACCGGGGTCGGGGTGTTCCGAATCGCGTTCGGGGCGAAGAGATCCTGGTGGAGATGGAAAATGACGGTGCGAAGCGTGTCGGGAGAACGGTTGTGGTAGCGGACCGTGCCCTCGCCCGAAAGCCGTTTGGCGGCGGGATCCAGGATCGCGGTCAGCCGGTATTCGGCGTGCTGCTGCCAGTAGCGCGGTCCCGGCCGGCCGGTCCGGGTCCGAGTGCCCCGCTCCACCGCGCGCTGGAAGCTGCTGCTCTCGAACACCGGATAGGGCCGGGGCCGAGGCGGTGGCGGTTGCGCGACCACCGGGATGGTGAGAGTGGCCCCAAGGGCCAGGACCAGCATCGGGCGCATGAGGACCTGGATTCCGGAATCGGTGGTAGGGGAGCCAACCACTGACCCTACGAGCGCTCCGGTCCGGGGGTTGCCACCCGGTCACCCTGGGGCCGCTGCAGCAGCCGCTCGGCGAAGTCTACCCGTTCCGAGAGCTCCGAAACCTCCCGCCGGAGCGCCTCCAGCTCTTCCAGGATCTCCCCGGTCAACTCGCCGTGGACCAGACCCTCTTCACCGGTTTCAGGATCCCACCGCATCACCCGCCGTCCGTCGGAATCCCGGAACTGGCCCGACGCCACCATGATGACGTCGTACAGATACCAGATCCCCATTCCCCCGAAGGTGCAGATCATCAACAGACCGGTGCCGGTCTTGCCGACATAAAACCGATGGGCGCCGAATACTCCCAGGACCAGCGCCAGGATGAAGGCGATTCCCCGGGATTTGTCAGAAGGAGGAGCCATGGGAACACCTCAGAAGGACACCCCGGCATCCAGCAGAATCCGGTGCAGCCGTCGGTCCGGCAGAGCCGGCACCGGGATCAGCGGTCGGGTGTAGTGATGCCTGTACGATAATGTCAGCGGACCCGCCATCCGATACTGAGCGGTCCAGACGGGACCCTCGACGTTGGTGCCGCCGAGCCCCAGATCGGAATAACTGTACATCGACACCACCGACTCTCGTTCGACCCGGGTGTAGAGCACGCTGGCCGACCAGTCGCCCGGCCGTCGTAACGCGCCCACGGTCAGGCCGCTCCAGAGGCCATTTCGCTCCACCTCGGCGCCGCTGTTATGGACCAGGTCCAGGTAGAGCTGCAGCGGCATTCGCCTGAACACCGAATCCACCGAGATGCCGATCGAACCGTTGACCAACTTGAAATCGCTGACGAAGGCGAGGAAGGGGTTCCCGCTGGGAGGGACCAGCGGCTGGCCACCCTCCAGGATGGTCCCGTCGGCCAGCACCACGCCGTTGGTCACCAGCAGAGCGGAGTTGTTGTTCCGGGCCCGGGCCAACATTTCCTGGTGCAGAAAGCCGAAGAAGCCGCCGGTCAGCGTGGCCGTGGCTCGCCCGCCCAGCGCCAGATCGAGCACCGCCTGTCCGCCCAGCATCCAGGCATCGGTTTCCCCGGGAACTTCGGCCAGACTCCATTGTTCACCCAGCAGCATCAGCCGGCGGACCGTTCCGGACCGGCTGGACACCAGCGTGATCTGCTCGTGAATTCCCTCGGGCGCGACCTCGTCGTCGAAAACGAGCTCGGAGCGCATCAACCCGGCCGGACGCTGCAACGGGAGACCGAATTTGCCGCCGGTGATACTCAACCAGGAGTTCGGGGTCCAGGCCAGAAAGGCCCGGTCGATGAAGAGATTCTTGGGGGTCAGGGCGCCGGTCAGCGTCACGTTGTGCGATGTCACACTGCCCGGCTCGGCCGAGGCGAGACGGAACCCGGTCGTCAGCGTGCTGGTGAGCGGCAGCGTGAATCCGGCCCGGAGCCGAATCCGGAGTCGCCCCCGGGTGCCGGTGTCACTCTGAAAAAACGTCTCGTGACGCAGCCGGAAATCGCCGTCGAAGCGCAGGCGTTCGTACCACCTGGGCTCCTGAGCCGTCAGGCGGGCGGACGGGCAGGCGGCCAGCAGGGCGAATACCAGAGTGAAACAGCGCAGCATTCGGGCCTCGGGGTTACTGGAGTGCCTTGCCTATCCGCAACACCGCCTCCACCAGCGCGTCGAAGTCCGACCGCCTGCTCCGGTGATTGGTGATGGCCACCCGGATCGCGAAGCGGCCCTGCAGCACCGTGTGGGAGGGCACCGCGATGCCGTCGGTCTGGAGCCGCATCAGGAGCTGCCGGTTGCGCTCGTTGAGAATGTCGTCCGGGACGCCGCCCAAGCCGCGGTAGCGGAAGCACACAATGTTCAGAGGTACCGGCGCCAGCAATTCCAGCTCCGGCTCGGCCGTCACTCGCTCGGCGAGATACCGTGCCTGGGCCACGTTCTCTTCGGCCAGGCGGCCGTAGATCGCGGTGCCGTGCGCCTTGAAGGCCAACCACACCTTAAGGCCGCGGAAGGAGCGCGAAAGCTCCGGCCCGAAATCCGAGAACAGCACCGGCATGGCCCCGGGACCGCGCTCCATCTTGGTGAGGTAGCTGCCGTGCTGCAGGAAGGGACGCCGGTGCGCTTCACGATCGCGCACCAGGACGCAGCCGGCATCATAGGGAATGTGGAGCCATTTATGGAGATCGAAGGCCAGGGAATCGGCCTGCTCCATCCCGCGAACCAGGGACGAGAGCGAGGGCGAGAGCGCCGCGATCGCGCCGAAGGCGCCGTCCACGTGAAACCAGAGCCCTTCCCGCCGGCAGATCGCCAGGAGGGCGGAGAGATCGTCCAGCGCCCCGGTATTCACGGTGCCCGCGTTGCCGATCACACAGGCCGGCCGGTAACCCGCGGCCCGATCCTCCGCGATCATCCGTTCCAGCTGAGCGACGTCGATGCGGAACTCGGCGTCGGTAGGAACCGCACGCCACCCCGACTGCCCCATTCCCAGCAGCCGAAGTGCCTTCGGGACCGAGTTGTGGGTCTCCTCCGAGCCGTAGAACACCAGGTGCCGGCCGCTCACCTGGACTCCGGCGTCCGCCAAGCTGCCCAGACTGGCGTCGCGAGCCGCGGCCAGGGCAACCAGGTTGGCGGTGGAGCCGCCGGTCACCAGCACCGCACCGGCCGAGGCGGGGAATCCCATGAGCGACTTGCACCACTGCAGCACCTGAAGCTCCACCAGGGAACCGGAAACGTTGGCACCGCCGGCGTTCAGGTTGAGCCCGGCCGACAGCAGTTCCGCCAGCATGCCCTCAATGGACCCGGTGCCCATCACCCAGCCCCAGAAGCGGGGGTGGATGTTAAAGGTCGAATAAGGAAGCACCACCCGACGGAAGTCCCGGTACGCCCGGTCCAGTCCCTGCGGCTTCACCGGAACCGGCTCGGCGATCGCGGCCGCGATCTCGGGTGGCGTCTCCCGCCAGGCCGGTATCTCCCCGATGCTCTCGAGCTGGTCGATCATGTCGTCGAGCATCTGGTGGGCCAGTGCCCGCACCGGAGCCCAGTCGGTGGGATCCAGCGTCAGAGTCTCGCGGCCGGTCACGGTGGAGGACATCGATATCTCCGGGGTCGGCCCCCATCTTAGTCGCACCGGTCGGCAGAGGCTATCGGGCCGGACTGGCGGCCAGGCGGACAGCGGCGTATGGGTTGAGGATGCGAATCCGAACCCTGCTGCTCCCCGCCGCCCTCTTCTGGAACGCCTTCCCCGCTGCCGCTCAGACGTCCGACCAGATCCGCACCGGCCTCCGCCAATACCGGGAGGCCAACGAGGCGGTCATTCTGGGCGAGCTGCGGGAACTGCTCGCGATTCCCAACCTGGCCGACGACGCGCCTAACATCCGGCGCAACGCGGACCTCCTGATCCGGATGCTTACCCGCCGGAGCGTCAACGCCCGCTTGCTGGAGCTGGAGGGGTCACCCCCGGCGGTGTTCGGCGAGCTGCTGACACCGGGGGCGGCGCGGACCATTGTGCTCTACGCCCACTACGACGGCCAGCCGGTCGACTCGGCCCGGTGGGCCTCCCGGCCCTGGACACCCGTGCTCCGTTCCGCCGCGCTGCCACAGGGCGGCCAGGACATTCCCTTCCCTGCGGCCGGCGAGCGGGTCGACCCGGAGGCACGGATCTACGCCCGGTCGGCCAGCGATGACAAGTCACCCATCATCGCGATGCTGGCGGCGCTCGATGGGCTGCGGGCCGCCCAGATCCCGCTGTCGGTGAACCTCAAGTTCTTCTTCGAAGGCGAGGAAGAGGCGGGCTCCGATCACCTGCGCGAGATGCTGACTCGTCACGCCGGGCTGCTGCGGGCGGATGCCTGGTTCTTCATGGATGGTCCGGTGCACCAGTCGCGCCGGCAGCAGATCGTCTTCGGGGTCCGTGGCGTGATGGGCGTGAACCTCACCGTGTACGGTCCCACCCGGCCGTTGCACTCGGGTCACTACGGCAACTGGGCCCCCAACCCCAACGTGCTGCTGGCCCATCTCATCGCTTCGTTGCGCGACCCCGACGGCCGGGTTCTGATCCCCGAATTCTACGACGACGCGCGTCAACCCTCGGCCGCGGAACGGGCCGCCTTCGCCACGGCTCCGCTGCTGGACGCCCAGCTGCGTCGGGAGCTGGGCCTGGCGCGGACCGAGGCCGAAAACGCCCTGCTGGTGGAACGGCTGATGCTGCCGGCGCTCAACGTCGGAGGGCTGGCGGGAGGCCGCACCGGCGCCGGCGGAGCCAACTTGATCGGGACCGAGTCGAGCGCCTATATCGATTTCCGCCTGGTGCCTAACCAGACGCCCGGCCGGGTGCGTGAACAGCTCACCGCCCACCTGCGGACCCAGGGCTGGCACGTAGTGCAGCAGCCGCCCG
>DASWKS010000205.1:0-4082 GCA_036396495.1 Gemmatimonadales bacterium | reverse complement strand
CGCTGTCGTCCTGGGCATGGAGCGAGCTCGGCACGGCGGCCGCAAGAACCAGAAGGGGAATGAGGCTTCGCACTGGCGGGTGACCCTCTCCCCGAGAATGTCGCACCTTCCTACCGAGTTGGGTAGAGCCGCCCTCGCAGCCAGCTCACCAGTGTCTCGATCACGTCACCCCGGACCTGGCCGGTCGGGAGGGTGGCATACCCGCCAGGGTTGCCGGACGGGTCCTCCACGAACAGGTGGTTGGCATTGGGGAACACCTTGACCATCACCTCGCCGTTCCCACCCGAGCGAATGGCCTGGCCCAGGGCTTCGGCCTGTTCCGCTGTCACCTGTTGATCGGTGGCACCCTGCAGAATCAGGGTCGGCACCTTCACCCGGGCGGCGGTCGCCAGGGGGTCGTAGTCGAGGAAGAACCGGATCCACGGGCTGGTGCCCGCCACTGAATCGATGCCCTTCAGTGCCGCACCCAGCGCCGAGTCGCGTGCCTCCGGCCGGATGGTGGGAGCGCGCTCGATGGCGTAGCGGTTCTGAAATGTGAGAATCTGGCGGCCGGTCTGCGCCGGCCCGGCCATGATCACGATGGCGGCCAGGGTGGGGTCCTCCGCCGCGATCATCGGCGCAATGAGACCACCTTCACTGTGGCCCACCAGGCCCAGCCGCCGGCCCTCGATCTCCGGCCGCTGTCTGAGCCAGGCCAGACCCGCTTTGATGTCATCCGCGAAGTCGGCACTGGTGGAGGTCATGACATCGCCTCCCGAGCCTCCAAAGCCCCGATCGTCCATCCGCAGCACCGCGATACCGGCCCGCGCCAGCGTGTCCGCGATCTGGCGGAACGGCCGGTAGCCCTTCACGATCGCGATGTCTTCGTCCCGGTCCTGGCTTCCCGAGCCGGTGATCGTCACCAGGGCGGGGAAGGGACCCTTGCCGGACGGCAGCGTGAGGGTGCCCGCCAGCGTGTGACCCATGGGGGTCGGAATGGTGACGTCGACTGCGGTGTACGGTGCCCCGGCTGGAGCCGAGTAGTCGGGTTTGGGCATGAAGAGCGCCTGACCGGTGGCGCGGGACCGCGTGATCGACAGGCCCTGACTGGGGACGGTTCCACCCAGGATCCGGTTCTGACGATCGACCTTCAAGTACGAGTCATTCCCGGGAGCGAAGCTCACCACCACCGAGTCCGGCCCGCGGTACTTGATGGTTACGTCGACCGTTTGTCCTCCCGCCACGAAGAACACCGGGATCTGGAGCGAATCCTTTCCCAGGGTCCGCATCCGCAGTAGCATCGGCTCGAGCAGCGCGAACGACGGATTGATGTAGGGCAAAGCGCCCTCACGGGTCTTGATCCGTTGCGTTCTGGCCGCCGCGCCCGGGTTTCTGATCTCGACGAAAACGCTGTCCCCCACGAATTGCAGGCTCGCCGCCTGGGCCGGCGGCGATTTGACGTCGGCATCAGCCCTCCGGAACTCGTTCTCCAACTGGGTCACGAGCGCTCCGGGCCCGATCACGACGCTGTAGTTGAATCGGGCCCTGGCCTGGGGGATCAGCAGTTCCCCGTCCATGCGAAGGCCGGTGCGGCGGACCCGCTCAACCGCAATGGTGTCGGTGCCGCGGGTCACCACCAGCATGTCGTCCTGGGCGGCCACGCCTTCGGCAGCGAGTCCCAGGGCAGCAAGGAACAGGACGGACCGACGGACCGACCGACCGACGGACGTGCTTTCACACATTCTCGCCATCTCCTTCGTGGTTTCCCGGGCGGTGGAGCCGTCCACTCTGGACCAGCGCCCGCCGGAGCAGGTATTCGATTTGGGCGTTCAGGCTGCGCAGGTCGTCGTTCGCCCAGCGTTGGAGCGACTCATGGATCAGAGGATCCAGTCGCAGCAGGAACGACTTCCGCTCGGCCATTGACTAGTAAATGGATCCGGCGTTGATCACCGGGGTCGATCCCCGTTCGCTGCACAGCACCACGAGCAGATTGCTCACCATCGTGGCCTTCCGTTCTTCATCCAGGTGGATGACGTTGCGCGCCGACAACATCTCGAGCGCATTCTCCACCATGCCGACCGCGCCCTCGACGATCTTGAAACGGGCGGCGATGATGGCGCTGGCCTGCTGCCGCTGCAGCATGGCGGAGGCAATCTCCGGGGCATAGGCCAGATGGCTGATCCGGGCTTCGGTCACCTGCACACCCGCCTTCCCCAGCCGCTCCTGCACTTCGCCCAGGAGATCGCGAGCGACTTCCGTCTGATGGCTGGAGAGCGCCATCTCCTCGGTATTATGGGCGTCGTAGGGATACCGTGATGCCAGGGTGCGGACCGCCGCCTCGCTCTGGACATGCACGTAGTTCTCGTAGTCGTCCACCTCGAACAGCGCCTCGGCCGAGTCCACCACCCGCCAGACCACCACCGCCCCGATCTCGATCGGATTGGAGTGGTGGTCGTTCACCTTGAGCTTGCTGGTCTCGAAGTTCCGTACCCGGAGCGACACTCGCTTCTTGATGGTGAATGGGTTCACCCACCAGAAGCCGTCTTCCCGGATCGACCCGGCGTACCGGCCGAACAGGATCAGGACCCGGGCCTCGTTCGGGTTCACGATGGTGAACCCGGCGAAGCAGATCGAGAGCCCGGTGAACAGGATCATCGACCCGGCCAGGCCGAAGGTGTTACCCTCCCCTACTGCCCGGATGAACCACGCCACGCTCACGCCGGTGCCCGCCAGGAGGAGGAGCAACGTGACGAGCCCAGGGGCACCCCGCCGCGCCGTTTCCTTTATCATAGGTCCTTGCCGAAGAAGTGGTATCGATATGATATCACATCGATATTACCAGGTCAAGGCGTCCCTGTGACCGAGGATTCCAACGCCTTGTCGGGCAAGGGTATCCAATCAGTCGGTTCAACGCTGCCGGGTGAGGGGAAGTCGCCGATGACGGCCGTGGCCACCGCGATGCCGAATGCCGAACAAACCGACGTCGCGCTGGCCGCCCGAGGAGATAGCGCGGCGTTCGAGCGGCTGTATCGGGTGCACCTCGCCCGCGTCACCTCGCTGGCGCGGTGGCTGCTCGGCCAGGACGAGGTGGATGACGCGGTGCAGGAGGTGTTCATCCGGGTGTGGGAGAAGCTCGGCACCTTTTCGGGTCAGTCGGCCTTCGGCACCTGGCTGCATCGGGTGGCAGTCAATCACCTGCTCAGGCGACGGCAGCGGCGGGCGCTCCACTGGTCGCGCCACACCGCGGATGATGAGGCTCTGGGTGGGGTCGCCGGGCCGGTGTCGCGGCCGGATCTCAAGGTCGCGCTGGAGGCGTCGGTAGGACGGCTGCCGGCGGGGGCACGGGAGGTGTTCGTGCTGCATGACATGGAAGGGTACACTCACGAGGAGATCGGGCGGTCGCTCGACATCGACGCCGGCACCTCGCGCTCTCAACTGCACCGGGCCCGCATGCTGTTGCGAGGAATGCTGGCCCGGTGAGCGGTACACAGGGAACGGTGGACAGGAACGGTGAACAGGGAACGGTGAACAGGGAATGGGAAGGGTGAGGGGTGATCATGCATCCTGAATGGATCGATCAGCTGAGCGCGTATCTCGACGGCGAGTTGCCGCCCGAGCCGCGTGGCGCGCTCGAGGCCCATCTGGCGGTGTGCGCTCCCTGCCGCTCGGTGCTGCAAGACCTCAAGACCATTGTGGCCGCCGCACCCCGTTACACCGGCTCGGTGCCAGGACAGGATCTCTGGCCGGCGATCCGCCGGGCGATCGATGCCGGTCGGGAGGTCGAGCTTCGGCCCCGGCAGCCTCCCGCCCAGCGTCTCTTCACCCTGCGGCAATTGGTTGCCGCCTCAATCGTATTTGCCATGGTGACCGGCGGCGCGGTGTACTACACGGTAGGCCGAGCGGGGCCGCCCGCGGCGCCGATGCTGGTGCAACAGGCCCCCGTGGTGCCGGGTCCCACCGGGTTGCCGGTGTCGGCCCGGGCCGGCGCAGCGTTCGACCTGGCGGTCGGCGAGCTGGAGCAGGTGCTGGCCCAGGGGCGCAGCCGGCTCGAGCCCAAGACCCTCAAGATCATCGAAGACAATCTGCAGGTGATCGACCGGGCC
>DASWKS010000204.1:0-6079 GCA_036396495.1 Gemmatimonadales bacterium | reverse complement strand
ACGCCGCCAGTCGAAGGCGCGGGTGGCGCGGGGGTGTTTCCGCGGCGCCACCCGCGCCTTTGGTATTCGCCAGCCGGCCGTCCAGGCCAGGGAGGAATAGTGCTCCGTCTCGCGGAATTGTTGCTGGTCATCGGACTCATTGCCGCGGCCTTCGGCTTCGGCGGCATCGCAGCCACGCCACCGGGCTTCGCCCGGATGGTGTTCGTCATATATGTGATCGCGATCATCAGCGCGCTGACGCTGACCATGTTCCGCCGCCCGCCGGCGGCCTAGACAGGAGGCCCACATGAACCGCGATTGGATCGAAGGCAACTGGAAGCAGGTCAAGGGGAAGGTCCGGGAACGGTGGGGCAAGCTGACGGATGATGACTTGGACGTCATCGCCGGCCGCCGGGAGCAGCTGATTGGCCGGATTCAGGAATTGTACGGGACCGCCAAGACTGAGATCGAGCGGGAACTCGATGACATGGAACCGGGCGACATTGGCCCCCGGGAACCCCGCGTCTGATCCGCATCGGACCGCCAGGCCCGAAGGGGTGCCATTCGTCGGGCGAGTCGTATTGTGGCTGTTTGTCATCAACCTGGGCATCGCGCTCGGTGCCGGGTTGTACGAAGGAAGGATCAGCGTGTCACGCTGGACCGGCTCGGCCCCCGGTCTGGCTCCGCGCTGGGATGCGGAAGCGGCCCGGCAGGACGACCCCGGTCGCCGCTTCTGGGTTTTTGTGACCACCGGTCCGCTCACCCTCCTGACCGTCGCCAGCTTCTTCGCCGCCATGCGCGCGCCGCCCCGGGTTCGCGCCTGGTGGCTGGCCGCGGCCGGGGCGGCGACCGCCGATCGGGTGTTCACCTATGCGTATTTCATTCCAACCATGCTGGCGCTCATGCGGGTGACCGATGCGTCGGCCGCAGACCTGGCCAAGGCCCGCGAATGGGCCGGCCTCAACTATCTGCGCCATGCCATCGTATTGGCCGCGCTGGTCACGGCGCTCAAGACGTTCGCCCTGGCCTACCAGGTGTCCCGCTCCATCCGAGGGGATCGGTTCGTATGAACTGCCGCGCTCCGTTAGTACTCGCCGCATGCTTCGCCGGCAGCCTGTGTCTCGCCGGGCCGGCGGAGACCCAGCAACCGGCTAGCCTGAAGCGACCGGTGGCGAATACGGTCGCACCGATGCAGGTGGTCCTGGCTAACATCACGGCGTTCAACCGGCGGGATCTCGAGGCCTTCCTCTCGACCTACGCGTCCGATGCGCAGATGATCGACCTTCCCAGCGGCCGGATGCTGACCACCGGTACCGCGACCCTCAGGGAGCGCTACCGGGATCAGTTCGAGAACGATTGCCTGGAAACGATGGGAGTGGCTTGCCCCGACCTGCAGGTCACCATCGTCGATACCCAGACCGTCGGCAATTACGTCATCGCGAAGGAAGCGGCCCGACTCAAGAAGGACACCCCGCCGCTCCAGCTGGTGGTGATCTACGAGGTCATCAATGCCCGCATCAGCCGGGCCTGGTTCATCGGGAAATGATGGACTGCGGAGGCAGGGCCAGCTCCCGCGCCAGCGCCACCAGCCGGTCGCCCAGCTCCTGCAGGGTCCGTTGCCGCTTACTGGCGGATCTGGCGTAGACCGTGCGCGCAATCCCGTAGACGGTAGCGATCCAGAGCGGTATCACGATCGGCAGCAGGAAGGGCGCGCCCAGACCGGCCGCGATCCCGCCGGCAATCGGGCCCATGCCTCCGCCTCCCAGTCCACCCCCGATCCCGCCGTAGATGCCGCCGATCAGATTGGCCAGGTTCTCCTGGATCAGAATGCGGGTACGCCCACCGTGCACCACCACGCTCACCTCGATTTCGGTTCGCGCCGAGCTTCGGTGGGAGCTCCATGAAAACGAACGGCCCAGCTGGCTGACCTGCCCCACATTCTGCAGGACCCGGCGAATCTCGCCGACCATGACCGGGAACTCGCCCTCGGGCAGCTCCCCCTCGATCACCCGCTCGTAGAGCAGTTTGGTGGGGCCGCCTAACCACCGGTTGGATGGGGCCAGCAGCCCCGAATCGGTCGGCGGGTCCGACATCGCGAGCGATTCGGCGGCGGAACGCACCATGTCGCGCGGGATCCCGACCTCACCGGCCAGCGCCTCGACCCCGCCCAGGGTCAGCGCACCGCTCATCGTGGGGCTGGTCGCCTCCAGCTCGGAGGCTCGCCGGACGATCTCCTGCACCTCGTGCTGGTTGAACCGCCGGCGCGGCGGAGCCGCCCCGCTTAGCTCCTCGATGAAGTGGCCCGGCGTTTCCGTCCGCTGATCCAGTCGCACCGCGAGGGCGCGCACCAGCGCGCACTCGATCCGGTCGCCGACCTGGGCCAGCCGGGCCCGGTGGGGCCCCGAGGCTTCCAGAAACCGGCCCGACCGCACCGCGTCCTCGGTGGGCCAGCAGCCGGGGACCGACCCGACCAGCATCTCGTATGTCACCACGGCCAGGCTGTAGACATCGGTCCGTCCGTCCAGATCGGTGAGGCCGAGCGCCTGTTCCGGGCTCATGTAGCCGGGCGTGCCTAGCGGGAAGCCGGTCCGGGTGAGATTGACCCCGCCGGCGGTGCTGATCGCCTTGGCGATGCCGAAGTCGGCGACGACGGGATGGCCTTCCGAGAAGAGGATGTTCTCCGGCTTGATGTCGCGGTGAAGCACACCCATCCGATGGGCGTAGCTGAGCGCGCCCGCGACCGGCGTGACGATCGAGAGCACCTCGGCCGGCATCAGCATCCCGTGATGTTCCAGGCGTTGCCGCAGGGACAGGCCCTCGATGTAGGGCATGACGTAGAACAGAAAGCCGCCGGCCTCACCCGAGTCGTGCAGGGCCAGGATGTGCGGGTGGGTCAGCCGGGCCGCGATCTGGATTTCATGCAGGAAGCGGTCGGTGCCGATGGAGGCCGCGAGATCGGGACGAAACAGCTTGAGCGCCACTTCGCGGTGATGCCGGTGGTCGTGGGCCAGGTACACCGTCGCCATCCCGCCCCGACCGAGCACCCGGCGCAGCTCGAAGCGGTCGCCCAGCGCGGCCTGAAGTTCGGCGGGGATGTCGGTCGTCACGGATCAGTCGGTGGCGGGCCGGCCCTTGAGATACCGATCGAACCAGGCGAGGGTCCGCCGGATCGAATCCAGCACGTGGGCCGGCTGGCGCAGCCCGTGCCCCTCGTTGGGATAGCGTACCAGCGTCGCCGGCACGCCCTGCTTCCGTAGCGCCACGAACATCTCCTCGGCCTGTGTGATCGGGACGTCGTGGTCCACTTCGCCGTGAATGAAGAGCGTGGGTGTGGTGACCCCCTCGACGTGGGCCAACGGGGACCATTGCCACAGCATGTCCCAGTTCTTCCAGGGCCGCCCCCGGAATTCCGACTCGATCAGGTCGGTGTAAAGCGAGGTGCCGTAGAACGAGATCAGGTTGCTCACGCTGGCGCTGGCGACCGCGGCCTTGAACCGGCCGGTCTGGCTGATCACCCAGTTGGTCATGTAGCCGCCGTAGCTTCCGCCGGTCACCCCCAACCGCGTGGTGTCGATCCACGGGTTGCGCCCGATGGCCTCGTTCAGCCCCGCCATCAGATCCTGGTAGTCCCCTCCACCCCAGTTCAACACCGAGCCGTCGGAGAATCGCTGGCCGTAGCCGGACGAACCCCTCGGATTGATGAAGAGCACCCCGTAGCCGGCGGCAGTCTGGAGCTGGAACCGGTCCGAGAAGGTCCAGCCGTACATCCCGTGCGGCCCGCCGTGAATATTGAGGATGAGCGGATAGCGCTCGTCGTCCCGGAAGCCGGCCGGTTTCATCAACCAACCCTGCACCGGCGTACCGTCGGAGCTCTGGGCCCAGAATTCATCCGCGTCCGCCAGCGCCACATCCTGCCGCAGCACGTCGTGCAGCCGGGTGAGTGCCCGGGGCACCCGGCCGCCGGTCTCCGCGACGTACACCTCCGGCGGACTGGAGGGGTCGGAGCGGAGAAAGGCCATCGAGGCACCCCGTGCGTCCATCGAATAGCCTCGGGCCTGGAAATCGCCGTGGATCAGCGGCTCGGCCAGCGTGTCGACCGGCAGCGCCCGGTAGATCGCGGTCCGGCCCCGATCCCCCGCCGTGAAGTAGAGCGCGCCCCGAGGATGCCAGCTGATTTCACCCACCCGCCGGTCCAGGGCGCGTGCCACCTGGCGGGGGCGTCCGCCGGATGCGGATATAACGAATAGCTTGGTGTCCTCCGCCGGGCTGTCCTTGGTGTTGTTGGACCGGACCCAGCCTTCGAACGCAATCCACTGCCCGTCCGGTGACCAGGCCGGCAGAAACTCGGCACTCGCGGTATTGGTGAGCCGGGTGGCGGACCCGCTGGTCAGGTCCAGGATGAAGAGATCGTTGGCGAAGGAGTCGTCCGGATCCGCCGAGCGGTCGCTGACGAAGGCCAACCGTTTGGAATCGGGCGCCCAGGCCACCGAGTGCTCGTCGTACTTGCCGGGCGTCAAAAGCCGCGGCTGACCGCCGGCGGCCGGCATGACCCAGATGTGGGTCTTCCGGTCATCGCTGAAGCCGGTACGGGTCTTCCACATGAGGCGGGAATAGGCCCGCACATCGCTCTCCGGCTGGCGCGCCGGACCTTCCGCGGCCACGTAGGCGATCCAGCGGCCGTCGGGTGACCACTCGAAGTTCTTGTTTGCTCCCCGGCCGAGCCAATGATCGGTCTGGTGAACGGCCACCAGAAACCGGTCCGTGCCGGCGCCGATATCGTGAATCCAGATTCCACTCCGGCCTTCCCGGGTGGCGCTGAACGCGACCTTCGATCCATCGGGCGACCAGCGGGGCGAGCTCCCGGCAATCGTGCGCATCTCTTCGCCGCCCGGAACCGCGAGAATCACGATCCCACTCCGGCTCCGATTGGCGGCGTAATCGTTATACGACTGGACATATGCCACCCGATCGCCTCGGGGAGACATCCGGACCTCGCCGATCGACGCGATCCGCCCCAGGTCCGCTTGGGACAGCGGCCGTGGCTGAGCCGCGACGGTGGTCGCGACCAGAAGCAGGCCAATCAACGGGGGAGACATTGTCATGCCGGTACCCTGTGCGAGACCATTTGTCACGGGTGATACGGTGAATTCTAGTGGCTTCCGGCGTTTTCGTGAGGGCTCCGGGTACCATCCGATTCCTTTCAAAGGCGATCGGCAGATGACGCGGATTACGCGGATAAAAGGAGCAAAAGCAAACACGACGCAAAGCAAAACTGATGGGTTTGTACTCTGCGTAATCCGCGTCAGCTGCGGATCGCTTTGCCCGGCGAACGCCGACGCCATAGCCCTCAAATGGGAGCATCTTCCGTCCCAGGCGGATGTCCCCGTCCTGAGACTTCTCCAACCCGAGGTTCCGGCGCCTCATTCAGGGACGGGCCGGTAACTTCCCTCGCTGTGGGGGGTTCCGTCCGCTCCGTCAAATCCCCTTCACGGTGGCACGGTTGTCGCCACTGCGAGTCTTGTCGTCGCCGGGAAATAACAGTGAGACGTATCATCCTCGCGCTCGCGCTCCTCCAGCTCCCCATCTCCCTCCAAGCCCAAGGCGTGATGGACGGGCTTTCACCGGGGACCCGCTCTCAATTGAAGAAGATGTTCGCGATGGCGACCGCGAAGGACCTGCCGACTGACTTGATGTGGAAGCAGGTCGCGGAGGGACAGTCGAAGGGAGTGGCCGAAGGCCAGATCCTGGCCGAGACCTCCCGGATGATGGGGCAGTTGGAGGCGGCCCGGAGCGCGCTCCTGCGGGTGGGGCGCAAGGAAGTCCCGGATCAGGACGTATCCCTGGGTGCCTGCGTGCTCTCGCGTGGAGCCACGCCCGAGCAGCTCGAGACGATGGCCGGCAAAGCGGCCGGCCGGCGGCCTTTGGCGGTCGCCCTGAAGGTGGTGACCACGTTGGTGGACCAGGGCCTGCCGCTCGACCACGCGCTGCAGCAGGTCGGCGCCCGACTCGACGCCGGGGCCACCGACGAACAGCTCCTCGCGCTCAAAAACGAGCTTCGTCTGGGAATGGGGCGCGCTAGAAACTGAAGGCAGGATGCAGA
>DASWKS010000203.1:0-10396 GCA_036396495.1 Gemmatimonadales bacterium | reverse complement strand
GGCCCACAGCACCCGCCCACCCTCCGCCGTCACGCTGATGCCGTCGGCGTCGCCTTCGCCCCGGGCGAGGTCGTGCAGCGCCGCGGTGACCCGGTCGGGCAGAGCCCGAACGGTAGCCGCCTGCACCTCGGGAAGGAGGTCCAGCAGATCGACCGTGGCCCGGGCTACGAGTTGCAAGCGGCGACCCTGCTCCTGGACCCGGATCCGGTACTCGGCCTGGATCACCAGCACCGCCGTGACGACGGCGGTGGCAACAATGGACAACACCCCGAAGGCTTCCAGGGCGCGGTTGAGCGGGTGACGGGATGATGGCATGGAGTCACCACAAAGATACAAGCGGCTTGCCGCCGGCGACGGCAAGCACCATCCTCCACCGTCATGGCTTCGCTACCCACCGTCGAACTGCTCGGCCTCCAGAACGCTCTGGCCGGCCGGTTTGCCGTGGAGCGGTTGCTGGGCCAGGGCGGCATGGGACTGGTCTTCCTGGCCCGCGACCTGACGCTGGAGCGGCCGGTTGCCATCAAACTGCTGGCGCCGAGCCTGGCACGAGATCCGGCATATCGCCAACGATTTCTCCGAGAAGCTCGCGCGGCGGCGCGGCTGTCCCATCCCAACATCGTGCCGGTGCACTCGGTGGAGGACCACGGCAGTCTGGTCTGCTTCATCATGGGATTCGTCGATGGTGAGACCCTGGCCCAGCGGGTGCGGCGGGCGGGCCCCCTTCCCGACGCCGACGCGCTCAGGATGATGCGCGAGGTCGCCTGGGCGCTGGGCCACGCCCATGCCTTCGGCATCGTGCATCGCGACATCAAGCCCGACAACATCCTGCTGGAGCGACACACCGGCCGGGCGCTGGTCTCCGACTTCGGCCTCGCCGTCCCGGTTGCGGACGAACCTGGCGCATCGGCACCGATGGGCGACCGGCTCGGCACCCCGGCCCATATGAGCCCGGAGCAGTCGGCGGGTGAATCGGTCGACGGCCGGAGCGATCTCTATTCGCTGGGCTCGACGGCGTATTTCGCCGTCACCGGCAGGCTTCCGTTCGATGGATCGGCCGATCAGATGCTCCGGGCCAGAATGACGCGCCCGGCACCATCGGTCGCGGCGCTTCGGCCTGATTTTCCGCTCCCGTTTTCCCACGCCATCGATCGGTGCCTGGCGACCGATCGCGAAGCCCGGCCCGAGTCGGCTGAGGCCCTGCTCGGGCTGTTGACGGAAACTCGGCCTGCGCTGACCGAGGCGCCCCTGCCGGTCGCGTCCTATGTCCGGGAGGCGGGACAAGTCTTCGCCGACGTCGGCGCGACTCTGATCGCAGGCACCTCGGCCCTGGTCATCTATGGTCTGGCTTTCCGGGACGACATGTTCGCCGCCATCGCGTTTTATCCCATCGCCGCGCTGTTGTACGGGGTGGGACTCACCCGGTTCGGCGAACTGGTGTTACGCACCCGCACGCTGGTGAGCCAGGGGTACACCCACGACGCCGTACGGCCGGCGGTCGAGCTCGAAGTCCGCCGCGAGACGGCGGAACGGGCGCTCCTGACCGCCCAACCTCGCCGGCTGACCGATCGCCCGGCCGTCATGGCCGCCATCGGCGCGGCCAAGACCGCGATGTTCGTCTGGCTCGCGACCCGAAAGATCGATACCCTCACTCTGATTGGCGTCGCCGGCGCGGTGATCATCCCGGCTGCCACGCTGCGCCAGATCTGGCGGACCAGCGGCCGGTTCGCCGGGCTGTGGGCCCGGATCCTCAAGGGACGATTGGGGAAGTGGCTCTTCGGGATCGCGCGCATCGGCCAGAGGGGGAGAGCGTTGCCGGCCGCCGACGCCCCGACGGCGGTGTTCATCGGCGACGCGGCGCTCCGGCTGTTCGAGGCCCTGCCGGCCGAGCGCCGGCGAGAGCTGGACGTGCTGCCCGAGATCGTCGCGCGGCTTCAGGCGGATGCGCTGGACTCGACCGACGGACAGCGGATGAACGCACTGACCGCACTGGAGAATCTTCGCATCGACCTGCTCCGGCTGCAGGCGGGTGAAGTGCAGGCCGACCAGCTGACCCACGATCTCGACCGGGCGCGAGAGCTGAGCCGGGTGATGGACGACGCCATGGCCAACCGGAAGCTGCTGCCCTGAAGCGCCGGTCCTCTCGCTAGACCCCGACTCCCGATTTCCGCTCCTCGAGCATCCGCACCACCGCCCGGGTGATTTCCTGCACTGCCGCCTCCGGTTTCTTGCCCCGCCGGTGAATGCCGCAGATCGCGGTCGTGCAGGAGTGATCCAGATCGGGACGCCAGTGCGAGCGGCCCTGCCGATCCCGCCCGTACGTGAGGTATGCGGAGAGCGTGTTGAGCCCGGTTCCGGGCCGCTCGCCGATCAGGTGGACTACTCCCTCCACCTGGAGCAGCGCCCCCACGTGATACCCGGCGCGCACCCGGCCGTTCTCGACCAACAGGTCCCGCTCGCCCACCTCCACTCCGGCTTGGGCCAGCAATCGCCGGAGCGCCGGCAGGACCGCCGGGAGATTCTCGGACAGCGCGTCCGCGTTCAGCCCATCGGAAAGCACGATCTGCACCCGGGGCCGGCGATCCGGATACAGCTCGCCTATCCGGCTCGCGTCCGTCGCGCGGATCCGTTCACCAGCGGGTGGATGGCTGAGATAGTCCTCCCGGTCCCGGGCCTCCGAGCGGACCACGAGGTGCCGGGGGGACACCTCGCGCACCACGGACGGATCAATCCTGGCATAGAGCGCCCGCCGGGCATGAGCGTAGATCGCCTCGAGTCGGGTGTTCACCTCCGCGGGAGCAACTCCGCCCGGCCCATCCTCGTGACCCAGGTCCCAACCCTGCTCCCGGAGCCGTTCCACCAGCCGGGTGGCTTCAAGGGACAGCTCCTCCCGACTTCGGGTATCCCCGCCGGCCCGGATGTACCGGGCGTACAGCGCGCCGACCACGGCGCCCTTCGATCCCGCCAGGTCGCGCTGCCAGTTCTCCATCACGGTCGTCGTCCGACGCCCGGTGCGGGCCCGGAGCCGGGGATGTTCCCGGAACGAGGTCGTGAGATAGCCCAGCATCGGATCGGCCTTCCCCGCCACCGCCATCAGGTAGGCCGGTGCCGCCCGCTCCGCGATGGTCTGGGTGAGTGGTTCGAGCTCCGACGGCGCGATCCCCATGTGGAACGTGGCGCACACATCCAGCCCCATGGTCAGCCCGTGCAGTTTGGCCATCACCGAATCTTCCAGGCAGGCCCGCTCCAGCTGATCGCCGCTCCGGAATACCTCCGGGCCGATGAACCCCGCCACGTCATTCACGATGGTCCACTTACCGGCCTGGCGCTGGATGAGGCGGGCTACGCCGTAGGTCCGCGACTCGAGCGTCACCATGTCCACGCCCTCCGCCGCGCCATTGGTGACTTCCGATCCCTGGCCGGTCTCGAAGTAGAGCCCCTCGAACCCCCGGGCCAGGTCCAGAATCCCATCGACGTCGAGTCCCACCATGCCCGCTAGCGCCCGGGAGGTTCCCGCCAGACTCTGAAACCCGACGTCCAGCCGGGCCCGTGACCGGGCCGCGGTCAGTTTGACGATGTCGGAGAGCACGCAGGTTCGGGTGGGAAGCACCAGTCGTTCCCGAACCCGGCTCAGCAGCTCCGAGAGGCGACCGATGGTATCGACATCGTCGGCCGCGGGATTGATGCCCAGGATCACGTCCCCGCACCCGTAGCTCAGTCCCTCGAGGATCGAGAGCAGGATTTCCTGCTCGTCATCCCCCGGACTGTTGGGCTGAATCCGGGAGCCGAGGTGGTTAGGCGCGCCGATGCAGACGCCCGAGCCCGGCAACGGATTGAACACCCTTCGCGCGACCGCGGAGAGTTGTTCGGTGGTCATGATCTTGACCAGCGCCGCAATCGCTTCGCTGGAGAGACCGGCGCGGTAGCGCCCGACCCAGGACTCGCCCTCCGGCCCGAGCAGCAGCCCTCGCACCTGGGCCACCCGGAGCCCGCCGATCTCGGCCGCCCGCTCGCGATCCACTGCGCGTGCCAGGGTCTCCGTGACTCCGTCGTCCACCAACGGCGTCGCGCCGATCTGACGGAGGGTCAGTTCTTCGATGACCCGCCGTGCCTCGGCGCGGACCAGGTCATCGGTAGTCCCGCCCACCAGGAGGTCGCCCTCCTTGAACTCATTGGCCAGAACCAACGACGAGCGTAGCTCCATCGGGGATTCTAGACGAACAGCCGGTCGTCCCAGCGCACGACGAACGGGGCACTGCGCGCGATCCGCGGCGCCTCAGCGTGCATCGGGTTGATGAGCACCGAGCGGCCGACCGGGCGGGCGGGAACCGAGGGTACGACCAGGACCGGTGTGCGCGCCTCTACCAGCCATTGATCGCCGAAGGCTCTCGCCGCCATCGAGTAGGGGAGGTGCCAGCCGGAGAGGGACCCGGGCTGCAGCTCTTCGAGCAGCTCATCAGGCAGGTCGAGCCGGATGCTGTGATGGGCGCCCGGAAGGGTTCGCGGCCTGGCGCTGTGGGCCAGGATCTCGACCAGGGTGCCTGCAAAGGTATCGGCGGCATAAAGCACCGGGCGTCCCGGCGAATTCCAGCGTCCGCCTTCGAGCGCGGCGCCGGTTCCATCCCAGGGATCGTGCCGGGTCTTGCACGTGCGCCATGCAACCATGACGGCCCTCAGACCGGCAAGGCGTACGCAAGTTTCATCAGCAATTGCTCGACCTGGCGGGCGCCCAGGTCGCTTCGCGACAGATCGACCGGACGTTCTCCACCCAGCTGCGGCTGAGGACTGGTGAGAAACTCGCTGGCGAGTGTCGGGTCCTCCCACACCTCCTCCGCCAGGGCCGCGAGCCGAGCCAGCCGCTCCAACCGCTCGCTTTCCTCCGGAGACAGCCGCCGTCGCCGCCGGTGCAACGTCGCTTTGGGCACGACCCGGTGTTTGAGTTCCGTCGCAGCCCCCTCCGACCCGGTGACGTGTGCCACCACCAGGGCCAGCGACTCCACCGGCAGCCCGGACTCGACGAGCTCCCGCAAGTCGGCCAGAGTACGGACCCGCCGGCCCAGCATCCGTTCCCCTCCCAGGATCCGGGCCACGCGTTGGGGGCTGACGGTCATCCGGGCTCCAGCGGTTTCATATGGAACCAATCTAAGTCTCAAGAGAGGCAAGCCGCGGTCGAGGCCTCGGCTCAATCACATCCCCGGACCGTCGGTCTGTCGGTCCGTCTGTCCGTCCGCCCGCCCGCCCGTCTAGATTCACCGCCATGTCCGAGCATGTCCCCCATGGCTACCAGCCCGCCCAGGTCGAGGCCAAATGGCAGGCCCGCTGGGCCGAGCGCCACACCAATGAGCCCGACCTGGATCGGGCCGAACGGCCCTTCTACAACCTGATGATGTTCCCCTACCCCTCGGCCGAGGGGCTCCACGTGGGGAATTTCTACGCCTTCACCGGTGCCGATGTGCACGGCCGCTTCCGCCGGCTGCAGGGCTACGACGTGTTCGAGCCGATCGGGTTCGATGCCTTCGGGATCCACTCCGAGAACTTCGCCCTCAAGATGGGGATCCATCCGGCCGAGCTGATCCCTCGTAACATCGCGAACTTTCGGCGTCAGTTCCTGCAGCTGGGCGGGATGTTCGACTGGCGCCACGAGCTGTCGACGACCGATCCGGCCTACTACAAGTGGACCCAGTGGATCTTCCTCCAGCTGTTCCAGGCGGGGAAGGCCTATAAGAAGAAGGCGGCGGTCAACTGGTGCCCCAACGACAAGACCGTGCTCGCCAACGAGCAGGTCATCAACGGGGCGTGCGAGCGCTGCGGCGCCATGGTCGAGCAGCGCATGCTGGAGCAGTGGTTCTTCCGGATCACTGACTTCGCCGAGCGGCTGCTCCGGAATCTCGACGATCCGTCGCGGATGGACTGGTCGGAGAGCACCCGCGCGGCCCAGCGCAACTGGATCGGGCGCTCCGACGGAGCCCGGATCGATTTCGAAACCGACGCCGGGCCCATCAAGGTCTTCACCACCCGCCCCGACACGATCTTCGGCGCCACCTTCCTGGTGGTGGCGCCGGAGCATCCGCTGGCCGAAGCGCTGACGACCTCGCCGGAGCTCGCGGCCGTGGAGCAGTATCGCCGGGCCGCCGCCGCCAAGGACCTGGTGTCCCGCAAGGTGGGTGAGCGGGAAAAGACCGGCGTGTTTACCGGGTCCAGCGCCGTCAATCCCGCCACCGGGAAGCTGATTCCGGTGTGGGTGGCGGACTACGTGCTCATGGAGTACGGCACCGGCGCCATCATGGGCGTGCCCGGTCACGACGAGCGCGACTTCGCCTTCGCGACTCGCTATGGCCTCCCCATCGTCCGGGTGCTGGCCGGGCCCGACCAGGGACCCGATACGCCGCTGACCGCGGCGGTGGAGGACGTGGGCGGTATGCGGCTGGTCAACTCGGGACCGTTCTCCGACCTGCCCCAGGCGAGCGGCTTTCGCGCGATCGTGGAGTGGCTCGAGCAGGTGCAGGCCGGCCGGGGCGTGGTGCAGTATCGGCTGCACGACTGGTGCATCTCGCGCCAGCGCTACTGGGGCCCGCCCATTCCCATCATTTATTGCGAGAAGTGCGGCGCGGTTCCGGTGCCCGACCGGGATCTCCCGGTCCTGCTTCCGGAGCTGGAGGACTTCCGCCCCGACGACACCGGCGTCTCACCCCTGGCCCGGAACAAGGCATGGTACGAGGTGCCCTGCCCCCGGTGCGGGGGCCAGGCCCATCGCGAGACCGACGTCTCCGACACCTTCCTCGATTCGGCCTGGTATTTCCTGCGCTACACCAGCACCGAGTTCGACGACCGGGCCTTCGACGCCGATCGGGTGGGGCGCTGGTTGCCGGTCGCGACCTACATCGGCGGCAACGAGCACGCCGTGCTGCACCTGCTGTACGCCCGGTTTGTCACCATGGTGCTGCACGACCAGGGGCTGCTTCCCTTCGAGGAGCCCTTCCGGAAGTTTCGGGCTCACGGGCTGATCGTGAAGGACGGCGCCAAGATGTCCAAGTCGCGGGGCAACGTGGTGATCCCCGACGAGTACATCACCAGGTGGGGGGCCGATGCCTTCCGCATGTATTTGATGTTCCTGGGTCCGTTCGAGGAAGGGGGCGACTTCCGCGACGAAGGTATGAGCGGTCCCCGCCGGTTCCTCGACAAGGTCTGGGACCTGGTCCAGCAGTGCGGCCAGCAAACCCTCCACGGCGAGGAGCTGCATCACTCGATCGTGGTCAAATGGCACCAGACCAAGAAGCGGGTGACCGAGGGGCTGGAGACCCTCTCCTACAACACCGCCATTGCGGCGCTGATGGAATTCCTGAACGCGTTGCGGGCGGTCAACTGCATGGAACGCCAGATCGTCAAGGACCTGATCGTGATGCTGGCGCCCTTCGCCCCGCACTTCGCCGAGGAGTGCTGGGAGAAGCTGGGCCGTGAGGCCAGCGTGTTCGAAGCCCGGTGGCCCACCTGGGATGAAGGCCTGACGGTGGAGCTTCGGGTCGAGGTGCCGGTGCAGGTAAACGGCAAGGTTCGGTCGCGGGTCCACGTGATTCGCGGCGCCCGGGAGGATGACGTCGTGGCCGCGGCGCTGCAGGACGAAGCCGTTCGCCGGTTTACCGAGGGGAAAGAGATCCGGAAGCGGATCTACGTGAAGGACCGGTTACTCAACCTTGTGGTACAGTGAACGGTGAACGGTGAACAGTAAGCAGTGAACGCTCGGCCGTTTACCGTTCACTATTCACGGTTCACTGTTCGCGACACCCTATTCCCCACCCGCCGGTTCCACGGTAAAGAGCGCCGCCATCCCCGCGATCAGATGCGGAGCCACGTGGCAGTGGAACAACCAGGTCCCCGGATTGTCGGGCACCATGTCCGCGGTCACCATCTGCATGGTCATCAGGCTCAAGACATCGGTACGCATGTGGTTGGCGAGCGCGGTCTGGCCGTGCCAGTGGGGTGCGTGGATCTCGAAGTTGGTGGCGCCGAACACGTACCAGCGGACCCGCTCGCCCACCCGCATCCGCAGACCGGGCGTATGCCCGAACGAGAGACCGTTCATTGTCTCCCGCAGATTGGCCAGGTACTGCGGGTCCGAGAACGGTACCAATCGCGTGACCGACTTCGGCTTGAGCGCGTAAGCGGTGATGTTCCCCTCGTAGTACAGGCTCACGTTCTCGTCGAACTCCCCGAACAGCACCACAAACTCCCGATCCACGTCCACGGGCGATCCATCCGGTTTGGCCTTGCCGCGCGCGGTCACGACCATCGGCCCGACCAGGCCCTCATTCACATCCGACCCCTCGTTGGCATGGGAGTGGTACATCCAGAAGACCGAGCTGGGCTCCATCGGTCCCGGCCCGGCCCGCTCCGGAATGGGCCAGACATACACGTGGGTGCCGCCCGTCGGCACCTGATCATCGGCCTTGTCGGCGCCCGACGTGCCGTCGGCGTAGGGCGCGCCCTCGGAGTCCTTGTTGTAGATGACCCCGTGCGGGTGCATGCTGTGCGGGTGCCCGGCCAGGTTCCGGAACACGACCCGGATCGTATCGCCGACACTGCCCCGGAGCAGCGGGCCCAGCATGCCGAGGTGCTCCCACTCGGCCGGCCGGGGCTTCCGGGTGGTAAAGCTGCTGTCGGTGTATTCCCGGAAGACGGCCTTGCGATAGACCTTGCCGATCCGGTTGTCACGCCGCTCGACGAATTCCAGGTCCAGCGGACTCCAGGCCTCGCCCGTGATCCGGTTGGTGTCGCTGGGGGCGTAATCCCAGTCCACCTCCTCGGCGGCGACGTAATAGGTGCGGGTAACCGGTCCCGGAGCCGAGGATGCGGCGGCACAGGCTGACGCCAGAAACATGACGGCGGGCAGGGTACGCATGGAGCCCCCTGGCGATGATCGATAGGTGATGGTGTGCGGTAGGGGGAACATGCAAGACTTAGATCGGAAACGCCAGAAGGGATCGTTTTCCGACCGGCTTCGACCGTCTTCGACCGCCTTCGACTTCAGTGTTGGTGGGCCGATCCGCCCTGCCCCCGGGCTATCGCCAGGTGATGAACGCTGTGGTGCTCGCCGGTCGCCAGAAGGCCGGCGAAGCCCAGGCCCCGGATCCGGCCCACCAGCCTGGCATTGGCCGGATCTTCGGCGGTCACCCGGAGCCGAACCCCACCCGCGATCGGCCCGGCAGCCCCTCGCAGCATGGGATCCCGGTCCAGTACGCCGGCATGGGCGCCGACCATCTCGGTGATGGCAGCGGACACCGGGTCGGGCCCGGTCACATCGAGCTCGATCCCACCCGGTATCGGCCGAGAGACCACCTGCGACTCCATCAGCACCCGATCCATGGTGATCAGGTGCCGGCGCAGCGCCTCGAGATCCACCTTGGTCCAGTCGGTGGTGGAGTCGGCTTCCAGAATTGCGACAATCTCCCTGATGGCGGCGAACGCGGCCTGCCCCGCCTCGGTGGGGATGCCGGCTTGAGGCTGGGACCTGTGGTCGTGGACCTGCGCCCCCAGAGGCGATGAGAAGCCGAGGGCAAAGAACACCACGATGGAATTGATGGGGAGCATTGGGTCACCGTTCACTGTTCATTGTTCACTGTTGACCGCATCGAACCGCACCTTCCTCACCCGGCCGGCGCTGGCGAGAAACCCGTTGACGGCCCCACCGCGCCCCTGGGTGAATCGGATCAGCAGCCCCTGTGACTCGACCAGGAACGCATCGAGGAACACCGCCCGCAGGGTCGCGTCGGCGGACTTGGGTCGCTTGAGCACCAGCACCGAGTCACGGGCTTCGATCCGCCACTGGGTGGCCACTTCATCGCTGGCGAAGTCTCCGGCGTACCGTCGCAGCGCCGCGGCGTCCGGCGTGAAAGCCGGCTGTCGCTGCCAGCGAGTCGGAGGCGCTCCCGGCCCGGGCGACCCGACGTCCAGGACCACGCCGATGCCGGTGCCGTTGAACCGATACTCCGGTTGGTTGTCCGGCGGCACAAATCGGTCCTCGGCCACCGGCCGAAGCACCGGCCCCTGGGTGATCGCCAGCGAATCCCCCCGGAATCCGATCCGCAGCACGAGCTCGCTCTTCGCATCGAAGTAATTACCCGTCCACCGCTCCAGCTGTTGGCGGTTGAGGGTGATCACCTGGGGAGCGGTGGGGAGAGGCGCGAGATGCTGACCCAGCAGAATCTCGCCCACCCGACGGGTCAGTCCCGACGGATTGATGTTCCCGAGGTTGCAGAGCGCCGCGACCGACAGGCCGTGATCCACGAAGCGAACGACGTCGGCCCGATAGCCGTGATCCGCGCCGGCATGACCGACCGTCCGCAGACCGCGGTGCTGTCCCTGGACCAGGCCGAAGCCATAGGGCGATTCGGTGCCGTCGTTG
>DASWKS010000202.1:0-6348 GCA_036396495.1 Gemmatimonadales bacterium | reverse complement strand
GGCTCACCGTGCTGATGGTGAGCCATGCGCTGAACGAGGTCGCCAATTACGTCGAGCGGATCGCCCTGCTGGTGGAGGGCGGGCTCCGGATCGGGCCGGTGGGAGAGGTCCTCACCGAGGCCTCTCTGACCGATCTCTACGGGATCCCGGTCGAAGTCGCCTCCTTTGCCGGGCACCGGATCGTCCTGGCGCGCCATCGGGAACGAAACGGCCGGCCGGGTGCTTGACGCGGTTCTGCTGTTCCGCGATGCGCTCTATGCCACCCTGGTCATCGCGGTCACCTGCGGGGTTCTCGGGGTGTGGGTGGTGTTGCGGCGGATCGTGTTCGTCGGTGCCGCACTGGCCCAACTCTCCAGCGCCGGTATCGCCCTCGCCCTGCTACTGGCGGGAGCCGGCCTGATCAGCGGGCCGCTGGCCCAACCGTTGCTGTTCGCCCTGGTGGTCTCACTCCTGGGCGCGGTGGCGTTCGGTCTGGGCACCCGGCGGGGTCTCATTCCCCCCGACGCCACCATCGGGGTCACCTACGCCGTCGCCGGCGCGGTGGGGGTGCTGCTCATCGCCAAAGCCGCCGCCGGGGAGGCGCACGATCTCTACCTGCACGGCAACATCCTCGGGCTGACCCGGCGGGATACCCTCCTCGAGCTCGGGGTCAGTATTCCGGTGCTGCTGACCCACGGTCTGTTTTACAAGGAGTTTCTCTTCGTCTCGTTCGATCCCGAGACCGCGCGCGCCGTAGGATATCGGGTGGATCGCTGGAACCTGCTTCTGTATTTCACCATCGGCCTCGTCATCGCGTTCGCGATTCAGAGCGCGGGAGTGCTCCTGGTCTTCAACTTCCTGGTCCTGCCGGCCGTCACGGGTCTTCTGGTGGCCCGTAACATGGGCGGCATCTTCGCGGTCGCGATCGTCGCGGCCGCCCTGGCTGTGGGGTTCGGGTTTGTGATGTCCATTCCGTTCGACCTGCCAACCGGCTCGGCCATCATCGCCGCGTCGGGGCTGCTGGTGCTGCTGGCGTGGGCCGCCCGGGCGCTGCGCCCCTGAGCCTCAGGTAGGTTGTCTAGTGCTGTTCCAACTTGTTTCCCCAAGCGCGGGTGCGCCCGCACGTTACACCTGTTAGCCGCATAGCGAGGATCCCGGAAGTTTGTTTTGGCGCGGACCCTTCACCCTCCGAACCAGACTGGCCTCATTGATCAGTATTTGGGGGGACAAGTTGGAACAGCACTAGCGATTGAAGGTGGTGGTCAGGTCGGGACGGCCGCCAAGGGCGCTGCGGCGGATCAACTCCAGATGGGGCGCGATGAGATCGGCGAACAGCTGAGCGCCGGTCACCGGATGGCCGCCCGAGCCGGGCGATCCGTCTCGGAGCTCCAGCGCACCGACCACCCGTCCGGCAACGCGGAGCGGGACCACCAGATCGTTGCCTTGCTCTCCCTGCACCAGAAACGGAGCACTGCCGCTGAAGACCGACTCCAGGGCGGACTGCGCCAGCGGCTGCACCGCCAGCGAGGCCAGCGGCCGGAGATCGCCGGCCGACACCTCGACGTAGGTGCCTTCGCCCAGCCGCAGCGCGAAGCGCACGTCGCGATAACCCAGGGACTCCCGCACATCCTGGACGAACAACCCGACGGCGTCGCCCCAGTGCGGGGTGCCGGCCAGCGCCGAGGCCAGTCGGGCGGCACGGGATTGTCCGGCCTGTTGCGCCGACGATTGGGCCCGCGCCACTCCCACGTCGAGGGCCATCCGCAGGCCGTGGACCCTGAGGGCGATGACCGGCGCCACGGCCCGGAGCAACTCGCGGTCCGGCTCGCGGTAGAGATGGGGTGCCGCGCCACCCAGCAGCAGCCACGCCTCATCTCCACCCGCCACCGTCAAGGGTACCCCCATGACCGCGTGGACCCGCTGCAACGCACGGGTCTCCCGGTACGCCGGCCATCCCACGCCCAGCTCGCGGAGATCTCCGACGATGATGCAGCCGTCCTCGCCGGCGCGCGCGACCAGAGCGCTGACGCATTGCGAGACCTGCGGCGTGGAGTCGCCCCAGCGACGTCCTTCGGGCGTGCCGCTCAGCAGGGCCCAGGTTCCGGATCCGATGCCGGGTACCGCCACTTCGATCCGGTCGTGCGGCACCAGCGACTGGAGCACGCCCGACACCAGCCGCAACACTTCGCTGCCGGTTCGTCCCTCCGCCGCCGCGCGGGCCACCGCCTCCGCGGCATTCTGTCGAGTCAGGTCCACCGCGGCTCCCGCGGTGAGCGCCAGGGGAGGTGATTCCGCCAGCAGAGCGAAGGCAGGCACCAGCTGTCGCATCATCGTGAGCAGCCGCATCACCTGATCCGGGTCATACCGCCCCGGCTCGAGATGGGCGAAGATGGCGAGCCCTAGATCCCGGGTGCCGCTCCGGATCGGCACAGCCACCACGGACTGGTACCCGGCGTGACGCACCCGTTCCTCGAGCTCGAAGATCTGATGTTGCGACAAGAAGGGATCGGGACTGGTGATCTCCACCCGGTCCCTTCCGAGCTCCACCGGCGCCAGCAGCATCACGCCGCCCCGGGCCGGAAAGAGCCATAGCGCCAGCAGGTCGTGGGGGACCTCCTGGCCGATCAGGTTGGAGAGGGCCAGATGCCACGCCGCCACACCGACCGTATCCGGCGGCCCGTCCTGATTCAGCAGGACCGGCACCAACAGCCCGGCTACGGGCCCCGAACCGAAGGGCAGGCGGATCGCAGTCATGGACAGGATGATGTGAGCATGAATCGTACCTTGCCAGCACCAACTACGTAAGACTAGTGTTTATAGACACTTATAGCCGTGGCTCATACTGGCATCTGCGGCATGAAAAGCCGCAATGCTTGATGATAGGGGGAGGGGGTATATATATTCCAGCACCAGTTTGCGGAGGACCCTATGCCAACCCGACCCCTCACACTCAATATCTCCGGCATGTCCTGCAGCCACTGCGTGAACGCGGTGAACCAGGCTCTGGGCAGGCTTCAGGGGGTATCGATCGAATCGGTTCGAATCGGGCGGGCGGATCTGCGTTTCGACGAAGCGGTCGTCAAGCCCGAACAGATTACCGCGGCCGTGGAGGACGCCGGCTACGGCGTCCGCGTCGCCGAGCCCACAGATGGATGAAACCTCGGAAACCGCCTCCTGCGGTTGCGCCGCACAGGAGACCGCCGGCCGCCATCCAGTGGCCGTCGATCCAGAAATCAAGCGCACCGTGCTCAACCGCCTCCGGCGCATCGAGGGCCAGGTGCGCGGCCTGCAGCGGATGGTCGAGGAGGAGCGTTACTGCGCCGAGGTGATCACCCAGATCTCTTCGGTCCAGGAGGCGTTGCGCAGCACTGCCCGAAGCGTACTTCAGAATCATCTGCGGCACTGCGCCACCGCGGCGTTTCAGTCGGGCGATTCCGGGCGTGCCGAAGCGATGTACACCGAATTGCTGGACCTGATGAGCAAGGCCCGCTGACACCTCACTCGGCTAACCGGGCTGCGATCCGTTCCACCGTTCTCAGCCCCCGAAAGGTGGCGCTGGTCTCCAGGGCCTTCTCCAGCGCCGCGTAGGAAACGGTGGACTCGCTGATCTTCCGCCGGCTCAGCCAATACACCTCCCGCCCGTTTACCCGGAAGTCGTCCACCTCGGTTCGCAGCGCCATCAGCCGTTTCCTGCCGACGGGTCGGACCGGCTCGGCCAGGAAACCAACATTGAGGGAGACCGCGCTCTCCAGTTGCGCGGCATCGAAAGGCCGGTGACCAGCGATGCCCGCCACCTCCAGCTCGGTCCGGAGGAAGGTTGGGACCTCGTAGCCCAGGGCTCGGCGGAGCCGGTCTTCGATCCGCTGCTGCAGGGCCTCGGCGCCCCTGGAGGGCGTCGCGAAGATCACATTGCCGCTCGCGATGAAGGTCTCGACGTCCTTGCATCCCACCGCCGTGAAATGCCGGCGCAACTCATCCATCTTGACGATGTGTCCGCCGACATTGATGCCCCGAAGGAACGCGACGAGTCTGGACATGGCTCACCTATTTCAGGATGGCCGGAACCTGGAGAAACCCACCATATCGATTCGCCGACCGGACCAGGGCCGGCTTCGCGCCGGGCTTGAGCCGGGCGAACGGAGCCAGGGCAATGACCACGTTCTGTTTCGACAGCGACCGCCTCCAGGTTCCCACCACCTGCCCATCGATCACGATGACCGGGCTCAAGATGCCGTTTCGGGCCAGCGGTCGGGCAGCAGGGACCGCGGTGAGCACGGCCCTGCGATCGCGATAGGCGACGGTGTATTCGTCATAGGCGGGCAACAAGTGCGCGGTGGTACCGGTAACTCGGGGTCGTTCGGTGCCCGGGGGCATCCAGTAGACCCTGCCGTCGATTGTCTCCCGCGTGAGATCGCGCTTGACAGCCTCCAGGCCGGCCGTCGCGTCCGCCGCCGTGAGGCCCGACCACCAGGCGAAATCCGGCACCGTGGCAGGGCCATGGCTGGTGAAATAGCGCCCGGCCAGCTCCGCCAGCGCCGCGTCCCGCTCCAACTTCTTGCTGGGGGGAACCCATTCGTCCAGCAAGACGAACGTGGGCTGCTTGCCCGCCCGGGGGCCGAAGCAGATGAGCCCTTCCTGGGCCAATCGCCAGAGGATGTGATAACCCCGCTGCCCCGCGGTCGAAACGCCAGCCGCCTCGAGAAGCTGGTACATCACGGGTCGCGCAAGCTGCTTCCCGCCTCGCAGCCCACGGGTGAATGCGTTCCGGCTGCGTTTGAGCACTATGGGGTCGAGACCGGACTCGCGCTCCAGCCGGCGGCCATGGGTCGCGAGCAGCCGCGGTGTCACCAGTTCGAGCATCCAGCGCACATCCTGGGGCGCCACGAAATGGATGGTTCCCCGGAGGGGCCAGGTGCGGATGATGGCTCCGTCGGCCAGTGCCTGTTCGACCTGGAGCTGGGTGGTTCCCGGCAGCCGGAGCCCAAGGGCCCAGAGCGAGCCAAGGTAATCCTGGGCCTGCACCGCGCCCAGCCAACGCACCAAGTCCGCCGGGCTCTCGTGGCCAGGTCCGGCGAGGCCCTGGCTCTGGAGCCGCTGACGGGGAATGTCTCGGACAGCCTGCTGTCTAATGCCCATTGGCCGCCGATGGAGCCAGCACCTCGCCACGCTCCGCGCGACGCTTGACGGCGCGAAGCCACATTCGCCGGATCAGCGCGCTCCCAGGATAGATCACCCGCCAATACTTGCCGAAGGTACGCCGGGCCTCGGGGTCGGTGGCGAATACCCGGGTCTCGGTTGTCACGATGCAACCTCCGGTGCCGGTTGGCTCCCAGTGGAAGTTGAGCGCGGCCTTGCCGTAACCGGGCTCACTGAGGGTAGTGAACTGGTCGGGATTCTCGGGCCGGCGTCCACCCGGCGGCATCAGGACCACTGTGCCGAGGACTATCTCCCGGTCCTCCTGATTGGCCAACAGCATGAAGCCGCTCCGGGTCGCCACCTTCAGCAGGGGTGCGTCGGCGGGTGGATTCAGAATGCTCTCGGCCCCGGGCCGTCCCAGGCGGCGGATCCAGGTCAGCGTCCGGAAGAAGGTGATCTCGCCCGCCGTCACGTTCAGAAGCGCCTGGTAGGCCCGGGCGCAGGACGCGACCGTCGCGACCTGGTGCCGTTCGTGGAACTGATATCTGGGGACGAGGTCGTCGAGCCGGGTGCGGGCGGAAGGGCTGTTCCGTTCCGGCGCCGGCAGGATCAGGCCGACCGATCCGGCGGCCAGACCGGCCGCCAGCAAAGGCAGGGCGATTCGCCAACGAACGAACAGCAGCACCGCGCCGAGCAAGACAGCTATCCCGCCGAGGTACACCGCGATGATCGCCGCCATGGCTTCGCGCTAACGTGGGGGAGCTGCCAGGGCGACCTTCAGCATGTCGGCCCGGACGGTCCGCGCCGCGCCCAGGGCCACGATCGAACCCAGCAGCGCCATCACCGGAAGGATCAGCACCGCCCGGCCGATCCCGAACTCGTCGGAAAGGAATCCCACCAGCGGGAGCGCCACGGCATCGCCCGCGAGATGAATGAACAGCAGGTACGCCCCGGCCACCGTGGTGCTGATCCGCTGCGGGGTGACGTCGAAGATCACCGACGTGAGCGGGCCGTTGTACCAGGTCAGAAAGAAGAACGCACCGCAGAAAACCGGGATGAACAAGGACAGATCACGGATCGTGAGCAGCCAGATGGCGAGAGGGCCGCCCAGCAGGAATCCGATGGAAGACACCACCACCCGCGCCCACACAAAGCGCCGCTGCAGCCAGTCGGCCAGCAGACCCCCGGTCAGCGTGCCGGCGATC
Organism: Gemmatimonadales bacterium; assembly: GCA_036396495.1. GTDB lineage: Bacteria > Gemmatimonadota > Gemmatimonadetes > Gemmatimonadales > GWC2-71-9 > SZUA-320. The sequence continues at coordinate 28 of DASWKS010000202.1, read as the reverse complement.
CCGAAGATCAGTCCCCACTTGCCCAACA
>DASWKS010000201.1:0-11938 GCA_036396495.1 Gemmatimonadales bacterium | reverse complement strand
AGTACATCGCCTATGTCCTGATCCGCCACGTTCCGGATCTGCTGGCCACGGGCTGCTTCGTCGGGGCCGAGTTCGCCCAGGCCGGGGAGCACAAGTTCCGGCAGCGGTACCTGGCGTTTTCCCGCGAGGATCTCGACCGCTACCTGGCCGAGCACGCGGTGCGACTCCGGGAGGACTTTGCCCGACATTTCCCCGGCGGCACCGCCTTGACCCGTGAAGTCTGGGACGTGATCAAGTACTGGGGCAACTTCACCCGGGCGTCCGCGTCAGCGGGGTAAGGCCCCTGAGGATCCGTCGCGGAGGCGCCGGACCGGGCGACGTCAGCCGCCGGTTCCGAACTGTCGGGTGAATTTGACCGTGAAGGAGCGGAGCTGAGGGCGGACCCAGCTGGTCAGCCCTTCGGCTTCCTGCGCTTCGTTGAAGACCACGAACAACCCGGTGCCGGCGGTGTTCAGCCAGCCGAAGCGCGCGTTGGCGGTCCAGATCCGCGCCTGGTTGTTGTACTGCAGCAGGGACTGGAGAAAGATCCTGGGGGTGAAGAAATAGCCTAACCGGAGTCCCAGCAGGCTGCGGGTGAAGTCACCCTGGTCCAGGTGCACGTCGTTGTGCTCCGCCAGCAACGAGCTGGTAAACGAGGCGCCCGGCCGGAACGTGACCGTCGCGCTGCCCCCGTAGCGGCTTCCGGTGTAGAACCCGCCCAGGTCCAGCCGCATGAGGAAGGATACCGGCGCGCTGGGGTTGGTCGAGAAATCCCAGCCGTTGAACGCCCAGGTGTACCGCCCCGGACCCAGCACCACCCCCTCGGCGATCTCGAACGGCTCGGTCAGGGTTTCGCCCTGAATGTTGAGCTCGGGCCCCAGCCGGCCGCCCCTCTGGAAATCGAACTCCGGATCGATGTGGTAATAGCTGCTCTGATGCGCCCCGTCGAACCCGTAGTATCCCCGGTAGGTGAAATGGGGAATCCACTGCCGCATCCAGGAGATGCCGGGAGTCCGGACGGTCCGCAGGATCGAGCCTTCGAAGAAGCGGTAACCGCTGCGGGGCAGGAAGCCCACCTCGGGGTTGAAGTCCTCGCCCACTTGCAGCACCCGGACGCTGTTGGTCCATTGGCCGGTCTGCTGTCCGATCCGGACGCTCCACGCGGTTTCCCGGCCGTCGCGTCCCGGAGTCTCGGTGGCCGCGCCCCACCAGTCGACGGTCCAGGCGGTTCCCAGCCCCAGCCGGCCGTCCAGGGCGTAGGTCCGATTGTAGTCGTCGCCGTCGCCGGTGGAAACGCGCTGCACCAGCAGGGCGCCGACCCGCGACCGGCCCCCGATCTCGCGGGTGACGCGGGCCACCGAGTAGCTGTTCCCCGTCACCGAATCGAGATCGTCGGTGAAGATCTGCAATACGCCGACGGTGAGCCCGGCGACTTTGCCGGTGAGCCGCCCCCCGCCGAGGAGCGGCACCGGCTGGCCCTCGGCGCCGATTCCGACCCGGCGGCTGAAGAACAGATCGGCCGCCTGGGGCGTGCCGGTCGCGAAGATCCCGGCATTCTCGAGGAAGAAGGGCCGCTTTTCCGGGAAGAACAGCGGGAAGCGGGTCAGGTTGGTGCGCTGTTCGTCGACTTCGACCTGGGCAAAGTCGGTGTTGTAGGTGAGATCCAGGGTCAGGCTGGGCGTGAGGCCCAGCTTGGCATCGGCCCCGGCTTCACGGGGCCATTCGGTCTCGCGCTGGCTGAAGTCCCGCCGGGCCGCGCCTAACAGGTACGGGGTTACCGTGGCCGCCCGGCGGCTGGGCACCTGCAGTCCCTCAAGCGTGCCGGCGAGGGACAGCCGCATCAGATTGAACTGGCGGGGGATGGGGGCCCAGAACGCCTCTTCGTTCCGGCGCCGGATGCCTCGCACCAGATTGAGCCCCCACCGCTGCGACGCCCCGGCGCCATAGCGCAGGGTCGAGAAAGGAATCCGGAATTCGGCGTACCAGCCGGCGCTGTCGATGGAGGTCGCCACCGTCCAGCTGCCATCCCAATTGAGGTTGAAGCCGCCCATCGAGCCCGATTGGGCCCGGCTCTGGCCCGACTGAAACACCCCGCCCCCCTCACCTTCCTTCACCACCTGGCCGTCGTACTCGATGCCGGACGGAGTGGTCGAGAAGATGAAGCCGTTCTGACGGTCGAGATAGGTATCGAGGATGATCCCGAAGTAATCGCTGTTGCTCAACTCAGCATCGCGCAGTCGCTCTCCTGGGACGATGCCGCTCTGGTCACGGTCATAGAGCCAGGCGGCGACATAGATGGCCTCGCCGTCGCTCAGGATCCGTACTTCGGTGCGCTCGGTCACCGGGTGGCCTTCGCGCGGATCGCGCTGGGTGAAACCACCCAGAGGGGCCGCCCGGCCCCATACCGCATCGTCGAGCCGGCCATCGACCTTCGGCGGGATCTCGGCCCGCCCGCTGGCCGCCACCGGATGGGCCGCCGAGGGTGTAGTCCGGCCGATCCCATCGGCCTGCGCCAGGGCCGAGCCACTGACTCCCGCAAGGAGCACCGGTAGCAGACGAATTGTATACATGGAGCAAGCGAGAATAGTACCGCAACCGCGGAAACACCAGAACCCTCTTCGACCCTCTTCGACCCTCTTCGACCCCTTCGACCCCTTCGACCCCTTCGACCGTTACCGCACGATCGCGCGCAGCACCAGCACGGTCACATTGTCGCTGCCCCCGGCCTCGAGCGCCTCCTCCACCAGGTCGCGGCAGGCCTGTTCCGAGGTCTGCAGGGTTCGCAGCCGCTCGGCGATCCGCTCATCGGACACGTGCTTGGTCAACCCATCGGTGCACATCACGATGACGTCGCCCAGCCGCAGATCGCTCTTGGTCACCACCGGCTCGGTGGTCTGCCCCCCGAGAGAGCTGGACAACACATGGGCGAAAGGACTCTTGCGGGCTCGATCCGCGGGAAGGACTCCGGAATCGACCAGGTCCTGCGCCATGGTCTGATCCCGCGTCAGCTGCTGTATCACCCCGTCCCGGAAGCGGTAGCACCGGCTGTCGCCCACATGCAGAACGAAGAGATTGGGCCAGATGGCGATCATCGCGGTCAGGGTGGTGGCCGGCCCCTGCGGTTCCCCGCTTTCCCGAGCCCGCGCCACCACCGCATCATGAGTCCGGCGCGCTCCGTCAGTGAGCTGGGTCAGGAACAGATCCTGGTTGCGCGAATCGCCGGTGTAGAACGCCTGCATGGTGTGGGTGACGTAGGTGGCGATGGCTTCGAGTGCGGCCCGGCTGGCGGTTTCGCCGCCTGCCCTGCCGCCGACCCCGTCGGCGACCAGGCCGAATGAAGCCAGCCGCTGGCTGGGCAGCTCCAGCAGTTCCGGATTGGGCAGGCTGGTTCCCCAGACCCGCATGGTCTTGTGAAGCGTGCAGTAGAGGAAGTGGTCCTGGTTTTCCTTGCGGACCCGGCCCGGGTGGGTCAAGCCGAAGAAGTCGAGGTCCTCGTCCCGGGGCTTCGGGCCCGGAGGAGCGTCGGCCGGCGGTGAGTATGCGGCCATACCGCGAAGTTACTACGGCTCTGTAACGGCGCAACAAGCCCAAGCCCCGGCCGGCCCCTTGACCGTCACCGGTCCAACCGCGCCGGCGGGGAGGCGCGCTCTCCTTCCTCACCGGACCGGGTGCGCTCGTCGCTCTCCGGCCCTCGAATGCCGCCCCCCCGGAACTCGAAATGCTGCTCGTCCAGGAGCCGGTTGCCCAGGCGCGGCAGCACCGACAGTTGCAGGTGCGCCAAGAGCAGAGCCGCGCCCAGGTCGGCCGCCGGCATCCACACCCCCGCCGGCACACCCGGATACAGGTGCGCGTACTCGGCGAGGAGTTTGGCTTCGCGCGTCATGCCTGCCTTCATCTTGCGACCTCCAGCCGTGGATCTGACCGAGCACCGGGTACGGGACTGCCGCGAACCTACGGCGCAAAGCCCCGGGAGGCCAGACCTCGCCGTCCTTGCGCCGGTGGAGTCGCGACTCGATCCTACGGAGGATCCCCGCACCACAACGGAAGGCGATACCACCCGTGAGCGAACCCAGCGATCAGGAGCTCGGCCTCAACGCGGCCATCACCCGCCGTGATTTTCTCAACGCGACGCTGCTGGGAACCGGCAGCTCCCTGCTCCAGCTGCCCGCTCCTTTGGCGCGCGTGCAGCAGGACGGTGAGGCCGCCGCCTTCGATGGGTTCGGCGGCACCGGCGACTACGCCCTGTCCAACGGCAATACCTGGGATGTGGTACAGGCTGGCCACGCCCTCCGCGACGGCCGTTTCGATCGGCGCCCCAGCGCTGTCCGGGAGACCGGCGAGACCTACGACCTGCTGGTGGTCGGCGGCGGGTTCTCGGGCGCGGGCGCTGCATATGCCTTTCACAAGCGCCGCACCGGGACGGTGCTGATCCTGGACAATCACCGGATGTGGGGTGGCGAAGCCAAGCGCAACGAGTTCATGGTCGACGGAGTCCGGTTGATCGGTCCCCAGGGGTCGAACGACTTCGGCATCCCGGGGGCCAGCCGTCCGGCCGAGCTGGAGCGGTGGAAGGATCTCGGCCTACCCACCAATCCGGACGACTATCAGCACCAGGAATGGGCTTCGGGGATCACGCCGCTCACCATCTCGCGGGACCACTACTACCAGCTCTTCTGGGACGAGTTCGACAGCAACGGGTACTTCTTCGACCAGGGCGGTGGCCGGCCACCCCGGCTGGTCAGGGATCCGTTCCGGCACCTGGAGGCAACTCCCTGGAGCGAGAAGGTGCGGCAGGACTTCGTCCGGGCGCGGACCGGGATGGACCGGCCATCAGCGCTCACCGATCGCAGCGAGATCGAGCGGTGGCTCGATACCATGAGCTATGAGACCTACCTGACCGGGGTCCTGGGCCTCGATCCCGCGATCCCGCGCTACCTCGACCCGCTGGTGGCGTCCGGTTTCGGGGTCGGTTGTGACCTGCTGTCGGCGGTGACGCCGTCCCGCTTTGCCCTGCTGCCCGGATTCAATTGGATCTACGGAAAGGCCCCCGACCGGAGATACGTCTGGCGCGGGCCGGCTTCATTCCCCGGCGGGAACGACGGGCTCTACCGCCATTTCATCAAATGGCTGGTCCCGGACGCCATCGCCGGCGGCCGGACCTTCGACGAGATTCAACTGGGACCGGTCCGGCGCGACGCGTTGGATCGGAAGGGCCAGCCGACCCGGATCCGTCTCGGTGCCACGGCAGTGAGGGTGGAACACCGGCGCGGTGACCTGGTCTCGGTGACGTATCTCAAGAACGGGACGCTCCATCAGGTCACGGCCCGGGGCGTGGTCATGGCCAACGGGGGCTGGTCGGCCCAGCGCGCCGTACGGGACCTTCCCCAGGGACACCACGAGGCCTATCGCAGCTTCGTGCGGGCGCCGATGCTGGTAGTGAACGTGGCGCTGCGGCAGTGGCGATTCATGTACGACCAGGGCATCACCGCCGCCTGGTACTTCAGCGGCCCCGGGTTCGCCTGCAACCTGCGCCAAACGATGGTGATGGGCGACTACCGCCCGCCGCTGCATCCCGACCAGCCGACTCTCCTCACGTTCTACATCCCCTTTCCCCGACCGGGCCTGAGCCAGACCGACCAGCTGGTCTCCGCTCGTACCGAGCTCCTGGGCACCAGCTATCGGGACTACGAGCGCGTCATCCGCGGTCACCTCACGCGTCTCTTCGGACAATTCGGCTTCGAGGCCCGGCGGGACATCGCCGGGATCGTGCTCAACCGCTGGGGCCACGCCTACGTCTGCCCGGCCCCGGGGTTCTATTACGGACGCGACGGCAAACCCGCCGCTCGGGACGTGATCCGGCAGCCGGCCGGCCGAATCGGGTTCGCCAACGCGGAGCTGGCGGGGCACCAGACCTATGCCGCTGCGTTGAGCGAGGGAGCCCGTGCCGTCGAGCAACTGTTTCCAGCGTGAGTTCAGAGCCACCGTCGCGGCCGCCGCCCCCGCTGCAACGCGCCATTGGGATGCCCCACGCCACCGCGCTGGTGGTGGGCACCATCATCGGCGCGTCGATCTTCGTGCAGCCTTCCGAAATCACCGCCCGGGTTCCGAGTGTGACGGGCATCCTCGCGGTGTGGCTGGTGGCCGGAGCGATCACGCTCTGCGGGGCGCTGGTGTGCGCCGAATTGGCCAGCACCTTCACCCGGACCGGAGGCGTGTACGTCTACCTCAGCGAGGCCTACGGCCCCTCAACGGGGTTTCTGTGGGGCTGGGCGATGTTCTGGAGCATGCACTCCGGGATCATTGCGGCCATCGCGGTGGTGTTCTCCCGGTACGCCGGATACCTGGTGCCTATGGGCCCGGTGGCGAGCAAGGCAGTGGCCATCGGGGTGATCCTGCTGCTTTCGGCGGTGAACTACGTGGGTGTGAGACAGGGCAGCCGGCTTCAAACCGGGTTTACCGCCGGCAAGCTGGTCGCGGTGGGACTCCTTGTCGGGCTCGGTGTGGCTCTGGGTGGACGGGTCGAGCACCACTTCGTCGCGGCGACCGCGCCCGGCACGATCGCGCCCGGCGATTTCATTGCCGGCATCGCCGCGGGATTGTTTGCCTTCGGCGGTTGGCACATGGTGACCTACAGCGCGGAGGAAACCGTCTCCCCCCGCACCACCATTCCCCGCGCCCTCACCCTCGGCACCATCATCGTCACCGCCACGTACCTGGCGTTGAACGCGGTGTACCTCTACGTCATGCCGCTGGATCAGGTCGCCGGGTCTACCCGGGTGGCGGCGGACCTGGCCGACACGCTCCTCGGACCCGGCGGAGGCGGGGCGGTCTCTGGCCTGGTGCTCTTCTCCTCCTTCGGAGCCCTGGCCGGCATCGTGTTGACCGGCCCGCGCGTCTACCTCGCCATGGCTCGTGACGGCCTGCTGTTCCGCTGGGTCGGCGAAGTGCATCCCAGGTTCCGGACCCCGCACCGGGCGCTGGTGCTTCAGGCGGTCTGGGCTTCGGTCCTGGTCGCTACCGGCACTTTCCGGGCCCTGTTCACCCGAGTCATTTACACCGAGTGGATTTTCTTCGGCCTGCTGGCCGTCGGGCTGGTGTTGCTGCGGCGCCGCGCCGGCCTCACCCGCGGCTACTCGGTCTGGGGCTATCCAGTGCTTCCCATGCTCTTCGCCGGGGCGGCGTTCGCCGTTGTGGTGAACGAAGTCGTGGCCGATCCGCGCGAGACGCTCACCGGGCTGGGCCTGGTCCTGGCCGGGTTGCCGGTGTACTACCGGTGGGCTCGGAAGGGCCTCCAACCGAAGGACGCGCGATGACCGTCATCGACGTGCACAATCACTATTATCCCCCGGTGTTCATCGAGGCCCTCCGTCAGGGAGAGAGCGCGCTCAGCGTGCATGATGACGCCGAGGGCAATCCGGTGCTCTACTCGCCGGGCGACGCGAACATTGCCGTTCGAGGTCATCGCGACCTCGCCTACCGCGAGGAGGTCCTGGACCGGGAGAAGGTGGACCATCAGGTCATCTCGCTCACCTGCCCCGGTACCCTGCTCGAGACCCCGGCCCGATCGGCCCAGCTGGCCCGGCTGGTCAACGACGCCTTCGCCGTGGTGATGGCCGAGCGAGGGCAGCGCTTCACCGCGCTGGCAACCCTTCCCCTCAACGATCCTCCGGCGGCAGTACAGGAGTTCGAGCGGGTGCATCGGCTGGGGTTCAAGGGATGTATGGTGTTCGGCAACGTGAACGGCATACCGCTGGCCGACGAGCGCTTCTGGCCTCTCTACCAACGGGCCAGCGACGCCGGCGCGATCCTCTACATCCATCCCACATTCCCTCTCGGCGTGGAAGCGATGCAGGAGTACTGGCTCATGCCGCTGGTCGGATTCCTGTTCGACACTACCCTCGCCGCGACGCACCTGGTCTTCAGCGGGGTACCCGAGCGGTTCCCCGGAATCCGCTGGGTGCTGGGACATCTGGGTGGCACCATCCCCTATCTGGCGGAACGCCTAGACCGCGGCTACCGTGCCTTTGCCGAATGCCGGGTGAACATCCCGGAGCCACCCAGCACCTATCTCAAACGGTTCTACTACGACACCGTCAATTTCGACCCGGGGGCGTTGCAGCTGGCGGTCGAGTTCGCCGGCGCGGATCAGATCCTGGCCGGAAGCGACTACCCGCACCAGATCGGCAGCATCAAGCGGATGCGGCAGAGCATTACCGGCCTGTCGCTGCCCGAAGAACACCGCGCCAGAATCCTGGGGGGCAACGCCGCCCGGCTGCTGGCGCTCTAGCGCCCGATTGGTTTCCCGGCCAGTTTTGCGGTCATCCCGAGATCTGGAGTGCGTTCCCATGGGTTCACTGATTCGCGCGGCGGCTACCGGAGCCGCCTGCCTCGCCCTGGCCGCCGTGCCGGCGGCCGCTCAGCAGCCAACCGGCGTGATGGCCGACCTGCTGACCGACCTGAAAGAGGCGCAAGACAAGATCGTGGGGTTGGCGAAAGCGATGCCGGAGTCGGGCTGGACCTGGCGCCCGGGCGCCGGGGTCCGCTCGACCGGTGAAGTGGTTCAGCACCTGGCGGCTGACAACTACCTGATCCCGGCCGTCTTCGGCGCGGCGCCCCCGGCCACGACCGGCATCAAGGCCGAGGACTATAAGACGGTGCAGGCCTATGAGACCCGCAAAATCGACCGGGCCGCCGCGATCGCGGAACTGGAGGCGTCTTTCGCCCACCTGCGGAAGACCATGATGGACACGCCGGCCTCGGCGCTGGGCGAGAAGATCAACGCGTTCGGTCAGAGCTATACCAAGCAACAGATGTGGGTCCTGGCCACGACCCACGTCCACGAGCATCTGGGCCAGCTGATCGCGTACGCCCGGAGCAACAACGTGGTGCCGCCCTGGAGCCGCGGGAACTAGGCCGCATGGGGTATCGCCGGTTCGTGGATCGCGACGGCCATCAATGGGAGGTGCGGGCCCGATCCCGGGACGAGTGGGAGCTCGATCCCGTAGGTGACAACCCGCACCGCCCCCGCATGACCCGCTCCCCGGGCTACGAGAAAGACCCGTTCGAGCTGAGCATCGAGGAGCTGCAACAGCTGCTGGACGGGAGCGACCCGGGGTCGACCCGCAAGGTGAAATCGCCGTTCAAGGAGTGAAAGGTGGCCGGCACCTGGACCGCTCTGTGCTTCGCCGCAACCACTCTGGCCGCGCAGCAACCAGCGCCGCTCGCTCCAGGCGAGCTCGCCGCCTGGCAGGAAGACCTTCAGGTGCTTGCGACCGAGCTGCCCAAGCGCCACAAGAATGCCTTTGCGCATCTGACCCGGGCCCAGTGGGATTCGGCGGTAGGGGTCCTGGACAGCAGGCTGCCCCGGCTCCGCCGCCACGAAGTCATCGTGGAGCTGATGCGCCTGGTGGCACTGGTGAAGGACGGTCACACTTTCCTGGCGCCGGATTTCGAAGACCGAATCGGGTTCCACCAGCTGCCCATCCGTCTCTACGACTTCGCCGACGGCCTCTACATCATCGCGGCCGACGGCCGGCACGCCGACCTGGCTGGGGCACGGGTGGTGAGCCTCGGGCGCGCCACCGCGCCGGACGCCCTGGCCGCGGTCACCGCCATCGTATCGCACGAGAGCCCCGGATGGGCCCGGTTCCGCGGCGCGGCATTCCTGGCCATGCCGGAAGTGGTGGCAGGTCTGGGTCTGAGCGACGATCCAGCCCGTACCACCCTGGTGGTCGAGCGGAACGGGCAGCAGCGGACCGTGACGCTCGAGGCGGCGGGCCCGGCCGCGGCACCGGGTCCGCCCGGCCGCCAGGAACCGGCGGGATGGGTCGACATGCGCCAGGCGACGCCGGGAAAGGATCCCCTCTGGCTGGAACGGCCGGAGGCTCCGTTCTGGTTCACCATTCTCCCGGATCGCACACTCTATATCGGCTATCGGGAGGTCCAGTTCTTCGCCGCCGGCGAGACCAATGAACAGTTCTTCCGCCGCGCCTTCGCCGCCGGGGATTCCGCGGCGGTCGAACGCGTGGTGCTCGACATCCGCGCCAACGGCGGCGGCAACAACTTTCTCAACCGGTTTCTGGTCCGCGAGCTCATCCGCCGCCCGGCCCTCGATCGCACGGACCGCCTGATGGTTCTGATAGGTCGCGCCACGTTCTCGGCGGCGCAGAATCTGGTGAATGAGCTCGACTACTACACCAGCGCCACGTTCGTGGGGGAGCCGACCGGCAATGCGCCCAACCAATACGGGGACGCCCGCCGACTCGAGCTCCCGCGCAGCCGTCTCCGCGTGTTCGTGTCATCCCTGTACTGGCAAGGCCACGTGGCGGCGGACGCCCGGCCGGCGTTCACGCCCGACGTCTTCGTGGAAATGACAGCCGCCGACTACCGGGCCCGGCGCGATCCATTGCTTGCGGCCGCCCTCCGCTGGGCCACCGGACCCACGCTGGCCCAGCGACTCTCCCCCGACGCGGCTCGGGGGGACACGGCGGCCGTCCAGCGTCTGATGGCGGTCTATCGGGCCCACCCGGAGAACCGGTTCCGGGACGTGGAGGACGACGTCAACCGAGCCGGATACGACCTCCTCGGAACCGGCCAGGTCGAGGCCGCTGTGACCGTCTTCCGGGTCAACGCCACCTTGTTCGCCGCCTCGGCTAATGTCCACGACAGCCTGGGTGAAGCGCTGGAACGGGCCGGGAGGCGCGACGAAGCCATCGGGTCCTTTCGACGAGCCCTGACGCTCAATCCCGGCCTGGGATCCTCTCGCGACGCTCTGCGTCGACTAGGTGCCCTGCCCTGATGCGTCACGGCTGAACTAAGCCCCCGCCCACTGTCGCTGGGCAGTCCCCGCGGCGAAACGCCGCCACAACACAGCCAACCCCTGCCATTTAGCTGCCAAAACGGCAGAAAATCAGGGTATACCGGTTGCTCCTCCACTCTTGGGAGCTTGCCGACCTTTTACAAATGGCGATGGAGAGGGACACATGGCATCGAAAATCATCGGAATTGACCTCGGGACCACCAACTCCGTTGTTGCGGTCATGGAGGGGGGCGATCCGGTGGTGATCCCCAACGCCGAGGGGGGCCGCACTACTCCGTCAGTGGTGGCGTTCACCAAGGATGGCGAGCGCCTTGTGGGTCAGGTGGCCAAGCGTCAGGCGGTGACCAACCCCCGCCAGACCGTCTTCTCGATCAAGCGTTTCATGGGCCGCCGGATGGACGAGGTTCAGGAGGAGGCCCGGCGGGTCCCCTACCCGATCAAGCCGGGTCCGAACGGACTGGCCGCGGTGGAGATCGCGGGGAAGACCTACACTCCGCCCGAAATCTCCGCGATGGTGCTGCAGAAGATGAAGCAGACCGCGGAGGACTACCTGGGGCACTCGGTGGAGCGTGCCGTGATCACGGTGCCGGCGTACTTCAACGACGCCCAGCGCCAGGCCACCAAGGACGCCGGCAAGATCGCCGGCCTCGAGGTGCTCCGGATCATCAACGAGCCCACCGCGGCAGCCTTGGCCTATGGACTGGAGAAGAAGAAGGAAGAGAAGATCGCGGTGTTCGACCTGGGCGGCGGAACCTACGACATCTCCATCCTGGAGCTGGCCGAGGGCGTCTTCGAAGTCAAGAGCACCAACGGTGACACCCACCTGGGCGGCGACGACTTCGACCAGCGGTTGATCGACTGGCTGGTCGGCGAGTTCAAGAAGGATCAGGGCATCGATCTGTCCAAGGACCCGATGGCGCTCCAGCGACTCAAGGAGGCCGCCGAGAAGGCCAAAATGGAGTTGTCGAGCACCCAGTCGACCGACATCAATTTGCCGTTCATCACGGCGGACCAGTCGGGGCCCAAGCACCTGAACCTCACCCTCACCCGCGCCAAGTTCGAGCAGTTGGTGGACGATCTGGTCCGGCGCACCATCCCGCCGATGGAGCAGGCCCTGAAGGACGCTGGGCTCAAGCCGTC
>DASWKS010000200.1:0-9634 GCA_036396495.1 Gemmatimonadales bacterium | reverse complement strand
GGGCGCCGGGCGGCTCACGCCCATCCGGCAGGTGGCCGAGGTGGGCTTCGAGACCGACGTGCCGGAGATCCGGCGGGTGGACCGGGAGCGCGCGGTGACCGTCACCAGCTTCGTCCGGACCGGCTCCAACACCGACCGGGTGACGCGCCAAGTCCTCGCCGCGCTGGACTCCCTCGCGCTGCCTCCCGGGTACCGGATCGTGCCGGCCGGCGAGATCGAGAGCCGGCAGGAAAGCTTCGGCGGGATAGGAAGCGCGATGATCGTCGCGACCTTCATGATCCTGGCGGTGCTGGTCCTCGAGTTCAAGACCTTTCGCGGCACCTTGATCGTGGCGTCGGTGATTCCCCTCGGCGTCATGGGCGGCATCCTGGCGCTGTTCCTCACGGGAAACACGCTGTCGTTCACCGCCCTGATCGGTTTCGTGGCGCTGATCGGGATCGAGATCAAGACCTCGATTCTGCTGGTGGATTTCACCAACCGGCTTCGGGTGGACGGCATGGAGCTGGAGGACGCTATCCGCCGGGCCGGTGAGGTGCGATTCCTGCCGATCGTCCTGACCAGTCTGACGGCCATCGGCGGCCTGCTGCCGCTGGCGCTGCAGGGCCACGCCCTCTATGCGCCGCTGGCATGGGTCATCATCGGCGGGCTGGTCTCATCCACCATCCTGGCCCGCATCGTGACGCCGGTGCTGTACCAGCTGTGGCCCCCGGCGATGCAGGCGTCGTGAACCCGGGAGCCGACGGGACCGAAGCGGTTCAACTGACCAACAACGCCTGGTCGGATTTTCACCCGACGTGTCCCCGGGCGGAGGTCGGATCGCGTTCATTTCGTTCCCGCTGGGGTGGGGTAACGTCGCGATCCGTGGTCGCTGCGGCTGCCTCCGCGAGGCCCTCGTGCGCGGGGAATTCGCTCACGGGTTAGCTGGGCTCATGCTGCCGCGTACTAGGCCCCGCGTCGGCCCCGCAGCGACCACGGATCGCGACGAACCGATTCGGGAGAGGTCGGGCGAACCAGGGCCTGGCCCTGGGGCTGATGTCCCCCCGGGCAGCCCGGCCGCGCAGGTAGGGTAGCGTGACCAGTGAACCGGCCCAAGCATCGCGCCGGCTCCAACTCCTGCCATACGGAGGCATAATGACATCGCGAACGGGTGGTCCGGCCGGGGTGGTGCCGGTGGCCATCAGGTTGGCACTGTGGATTCGTGTATCACGGCGCGGCGGCGCTGGGCTCGGCGATTACGACATCTTCGTGATGCGGGAAGACGGCACCGAGGTGAGCCCGGCTCACCAGTGATCCGGCCGACGAACACGATCCTGACTGGTCACCCCGTGGTGGAGCTGAACCCCACGCCGAATGTGGATTCCAACCCCGTATCACCGGACGCCAGGCAAATCGCATTCACCATGAGCTATCCCGGAGGCGGGTGCGATCTGTTCCGGATGAATCCCGATGGGACCAGTATTACCGAGCTGACGTTTGACGGAGCCGCCGGAGTGGTGTGCAATGTGGTAACGTCCTGGTATCGCTGAACCTCGCCGGTCCGGCGTCAGGCCGGAGGCCGGGATCGAGCCCGCCGGAGCGCGTCCCGCGCCGCGCGGGCTCGTTGGGTCAGCGAGTCGGCCGGGCCGCGAGCCTGTGTCAGGCGGGCCTCGACTCCCTGGAGCAGGGTGTCGGCCTCGGCTCGGCGGCCCAGCGCGGTGAGGGCGCGGCCCAGTGTGATACGGGGACCATCCACCCGGTAGTCGGCCGGGCCGAAGCGCTTGCCGAGCACCGCGATGGCGCGGCGGAGCAGGGCCTCCGCCTCCCGGCCGCGGCCCAGCGCAACGAAGGCGGTACCGTAATCGCGGCGGAGCTGTGCGGTCGAGAGAAAATCAGCCGGGTAGCGCTTCTCGAAGTGGGCCAGCGCGCTCCGGAACAGGGTGAGTGATTCCGCCGGCCGGCCGGCGTCCCGGAGGGCGACCGCCAGGCGCCACTCCGCTCCCGGAACGAGCGAGCGGGAGCGCTCTCCCGACCGGCGATAGCTCGCCAGTGCCAGCTGGAACAATTCCACCGCGTCCTCGTGCCGGCCGCGGTGCCGCAGGATCTCGGCCCGGCGGGCGCGCTCGCCGGACAGCGTGGGATGATCCTCGCCTAACTTCTCGAGGTAGATCTCGATCGCCGCCTGCGAGAGTGAATCCGCCTGATCGAGGGTTCCGAGCCAGAGCGCATTGCTCGCGATCAAGCTCAGCGTCCGCGCAGTGGCGACTGAGCGCGGCGCCAGCTCCCGCTGGATGGCGAGGGCCGTCTGGTGCAGGGAGTCGGCGGCCTGGCGATTTCCCCGAATAATCCGTCCGCCCGCCCACCGATTGTAGAGGAGGGCCACCGCCGCGCTCCGGGGACCGCGCTCGCGCGCCTCGAGATCCACCAGGCGGGCATAGACCTCCTCCATCTCGTCCCATTGCTTAGTGTAGGTCAGCAACTGGGCCAGCCGGGCGAGGTCGCTTCGGCTGGTGGTGAGCGGGGTGGACGCGTGCTCATGGTAGAGGCGCAATGCGGTATCGGCGGCGGGCCGGGCCCGCTCCACCGCCCCCTGCGCGTGGAACATCGTCGCCAGATCGACATACAGCGGCCAGCTCACGGACCCGCGAGAACCATTCGGGGTCGGCAGGGCCAACGCCTGGCGTAAGGCCTGCTCGGCGCCGGGGAAGTCGCCCCGTCGGGTTCGGGTGTCCGCCAGTTGCTGCAACGCGGCGACCAGGCCCGAACTCTCCCGGGTGCCCACCGAGCGCCACAGTTCCACCCCCCTGAGCAGCAGCGGTTCGGCCTGCTCCGGATGAAGCAGATGGGTGTAGGCCCGCCCGATGACGCCTAACAGCCGGGCCTGGAGCTCGGGCTGGTCTGCCAGCCCGGCATCGATCTGTGCCGCGCCCCGGTCCAGCAGCTGCCGGGCCGTCACCGAGTCGCCCAGTCCCTCGATCTGGGGATCGGAGACCTGGAACACACCAACCAGGAAGTCCGACACTTCCTGAGCCGCCGTGGCCTCACGCCGGGCCCGGTCGCGCTCGGCCGCGAGCTCATCGGATTGCCGGCGAATCCGCACCGCCTGCAGGGTGGCGGTCAGCCCGAAGAGCAGCACCAACACGGCAATCACCGCCGCCGACACCACCGCCGCGCGATGGCGACGGATGAATCGCGAGGCGCGGTACCCCAAGGTGTCCGGCCGGGCCATGACCGGCAGTCGCTCCTGGTGGCGGCGCAGGTCTTCCCGCAGGCCCTCCATGGACGGATAGCGGCGCTCCGGCGAGGCGCGGAGGGCCTTGGCCACGATGACATCGAGGTCGCCCGCCAGTCGCCGCCGTCGCTCGGGCCCGCTCACCCGGGACGACATCGGCGGGGGTTCCAGCTCCACCTGGCCGAGGCGGTCTTCGATGCCGGAACCGGGAAAGGGTCGCTCCCCGGTGAGCAACTCGTAGAGCACGGCGCCCAGGCTGTAGACGTCGGTGGATGTGGTGACGGGCCCGCCCCGAAACTGCTCCGGTGCTGCGTATTCCGGTGTCAGCAACTGGCCGCCGGCGCGGGTCAGGGTCGTGGCCGGAGCGTCCCCCTCCGCGGCCGACAGGAGTTTGGCGATGCCGAAGTCCAGCAGCTTGGGCTCGCCCTCGGCGGTCACCAGGATGTTGGACGGCTTGAGGTCGCGGTGCACCACCAGATTGCGGTGGGCGTACTCCACCGCCAGGCACACGGTGCGCACCAGGGCCAGGCGTTGATCGGTCGTCAGCCGGCGGTCGTCACAGTATCGGGTGATCGGCTGGCCATCCACCAATTCCATCACGAAGAAGGGGCGGCCATCATCGGCAACGCCGCCGTCCAGCAACCGGGCGATGTGGGGATGGTCCAGTCCGGCCAGGATCTGCCGCTCGCGAAGGAAGCGGGTCAGTACGGCATCGGAATCCATGCCGCGCTTGAGCAGCTTGACGGCCGTCCGCTGCTCGAACTGACCGTCGGCCCGCTCGGCCAGGAAGACCTGCCCCATCCCGCCGGTGCCGATCTGGCGGAGCAGACGATAGGCGCCGACTTGTTCGGGAGCCGCCGCGTCGGCACGCAGCGCGACCAGAAGCCCGGGGTCGAGGCCGTCCAGGAATCCGGAATCCGCCGAGCGCTCCGCCGCCAAGAGGCGGTTGACCGCCTCGAGCCAATCGGGGCGTTCGCCGCACCGCTCCAGGACGAACCGGGCGCGATCGCCGGGCGGTTGCTCTAACGCCGCGGCGAACAGATCACCGATTTCGGTCCAGTCCTGCCGGTTCATGACTTGCCGTCAGGCGGATGGCGCTGGAGATAGTCGAACAACCAGGCCCGGGCGAAGGCCCAGTCGCGGTGGACGGTGCGGGTGGTGACGCTGACCGCCAGGGCCGTCTGCTCGACATCCAGGCCGCCATAGAAGCGACACTCGACCACCTGGGCCGCCCGGGGAGCGATCGCAGCCAGTTCGCCCAGCCCCTGCTCCAGATCCAGCACATCTATCCCGGCACCGTCACGGCTGTCAGGAGCGTCGTCCAGCGTGACCAGGCGAAGGCCGCCCCCGCGCTTGAGCCGGCGTTTGCGGCGGGCGCAGTCCACCACGATCCGGCGCATGGCCTGGGACGCCGCGGCGAAGAAGTATCCCCGGCCCCGGGTCGTCACCCGTGGATCCTGCGACAGTCGCAGGTAGGCCTCGTGCACCAGTTCCGTGGTCGAAAGGGTCCGGTCCCGCTGGTCGTGCAATAACTCCCGGTGGGCGATGGCCCGAAGCTCGTGGTAGACCAGCGGGATCAGCTGGTCGAGTTCGGGTTGTCCGGCGGGCTGGACATCCCGCGGCCATCCGGCCATTGGATCACTCTCGGGTGGGTGCATGGGAGGGAGTACCCGGTTTCATCATACGGCGCGCGCGGGGAGGCGTAAAGATGAGGCCGCTAGGCGTTACCGTACACCGGGATCAGGGCGCCCGAGGTCAGCCGGTTCTCGGGTGACGCCAGCCACAGGATGGTTCGGGCAATGTCGGCCGGCTTGGGCCAGCGTTCCGTCTGGGCGTTAGGCATCGCCGCCCGGTTGGCGGGGGTGTCGATGATCGAGGGCAGGACGGCGTTGACCAGGATCCCCTCGCCTCGCACTTCGACGGCCAGCGCCCGGGTGAGGGCGGCGACCGCGGCCTTGGAAATGGTGTAGGCCACCTGGTCCCGACCCGGTACCTCGACCGCCCGGGAGCCCACGTTCACGATCCGGCCGCCGCCGTGCTTCCGCATCGCCTTGACGGCTTCGCGGCAGCAGAGAAAGGCGGTGACCAGATTGATGTCGAGCTGCTGCTGGAGGTCGGCCCGAGACGTCTCGACGATCGGGTTGGATTGGAAGCCACCGGCCAGGTGGACCGAGGCGGCGAGGGACGGCAAGCTCGCAAAGAAGGCTTCGACCGCGGTCTCGTCGGTGAGATCGACGCCACCGGTGAGGTGCACGCCTGCCGCCGGCGCGCTCTCCACCGGCCCGTGAATGGGGAGATGACAGACCGCCCCTGCGCCGGCGAACGCCTGTACCACGGCCTGTCCCAGCGCACCATCGCCGCCGGTGATCACTACGTGCTTGCCGTCGAGCTCCTGTGCCACGCTTCCTCCCCCTCATGTGAGGACAGAGCCATCAGGCCGAATTCCGCATGACGAACAATCGCGCGAGACAGAAACCCCGGCAAGCGGCCGCGAGGTCGCGCTCGCCTGCCGCCGGGCAACCCTTCTTACTCGCCACCCGTCTAGAGAGCAGGTCCCCCAACTTCCGGAATGGGTCATGCACCTTTTCGTGGCCGGTCTGGTCCCGCTGCTCGCCGGGTGCGCCGACGTTTTCGACCGGCTGGTTCGCAAGGTGGAGCAGAACTATGCCGGGTATCTGCTGGAGGTCGTGGGCGACAGGCGCGCCGGGTGCGACCGGCACCGCGACCGAATCAGGGCGCGGGCCGACGCGACCGAGGGAGATGACTGCTACTTCGTCCTGCGGGATTTCATAGCCTATTTCAACGATCCCCACCTCTTCATCTTTCAGAGCACCCGACTCGACTCGGCTGAGAGCGCGCGCCGGGCGCGAGACGTCGATCTGACCGGCCTGACCGAGCCGGCCGTCCGGCAAGATCTGGCGCGCCGCCGGAGCCGGCTCGATCCCCTGGAAGGGATCTGGTCCGACGGCACCTTGCGGGTGGCCGTGGTTCCCGAGGCAACAGATCGCCCCCAGCTCATCGCGGTGGTGCTCACCAGCGACACGGCCATCTGGAGGGCAGGCGCCGTGCGGGCCCGGTTCACGCCCCGCGGCGACGGCGGCTACGACGGTGAAGTCTGGGAGCGGAATTTCTCCCGTCGTCACGTCGAAGCCCGGATCCACAAGCGGGTGCTGCTTCGCCTCTCGCCCGGGATCTGGGGGAAGGAGTATCCGGTCGCTCCGGCCGACTCGGGATTGGTCGACCGCGTGAATCCCCATCGGGCGACCATTCGGACGGGGAATGGCACCGTCGTTATATCCATCCCCTCGCACGATCCGGCATACCGCCCGGCTCTGGACAGTCTGGTCGAGGGTCACGCCCAGGCGCTGCGGAGCGCCCAGCGACTCATCGTGGACCTGCGGGGAAACGAAGGAGGCTCGGCGGGAACCACCAACCGGTTGTTGCCGTATCTCATGAGTGCGGAGCTGCGCCCCTCGCTGCTTCCGGCAGGAACCGCGGTGATGTTGTCCTCAGACGATCAGATCGCGTATGTCCAGCGATTCATGGTGTACGGGCCGGACACGCTCCCCACAATCCAGCGGTTGCTGTCGCGGCTGCGAGCCAACCCGGGCCGCCTGGTGCCGGTGGAAGACTCGCTCGACACCCCGCAACCGCAGCCGGACTCGGTGATTCAGGGCCCGGTGCGGGTGGGCATCATCGTCGATGGCGGTACGGTCAGTGCGGCCGAGGCGTTCCTGCTCCGCGCCATGCGGAGTACCCGGGTCACGGTCTTCGGCGAGAACACGGGCGGCGCCCTCGACTACCAGAGCGTTTTCATCGTGCCGTTCCAGGCCGAGCGGCCCAGCCGCTGGCTGCTGGGTTATCCCACCATCACCGCGCGGGCCGACCTGCCGAAAGGCGGGATCAAGGGCCGAGGCATCGAGCCCCAGGTGAAACTCGATCTGGCGCGTGAGGCCGATGTGTTGGGCAGCATCGAGCGGCACCTGGTGTCAGGACGGTGAGCGGGGGAATGGGCGCAACCGACCCCGCCTTACCTCGACGCGCGCAACCG
The DNA here is from genome assembly GCA_036396495.1 of Gemmatimonadales bacterium. Lineage (GTDB taxonomy): Bacteria > Gemmatimonadota > Gemmatimonadetes > Gemmatimonadales > GWC2-71-9 > SZUA-320. The sequence goes on along the minus strand of DASWKS010000200.1, from coordinate 2,375 downwards.
GTTGAAGAGCGAGTCGGACCATATCGGCAGGCGGGAGGCCCGGGTGCGATTCCGGGTGCGGGCCGCCGCATTGTAGTCGCTCAGGAAAGCGACCGGATCACAGAGCGTCGCGACCAAACGCTTCCGGCCCAACCGGCGTTCGACGGTCGAGGCCATCACCCAGCCGACCGTATAATAGGGCCCCTGCGGCACCTCCTCGGTGGCGATGAAGCTCATACCTTCTCTGGTCTGCTCGTCTTCGCTGAGGCGCCCGTCGAGCAGGGTGAGGAAGAACTCTTCGAGGCGGCGCAGGTCGCGGTCGACGTGGGCCAGGTCCCGGTCCCAGATGGCCCGCTCGGCTGAATCGCTGGTCTGGTGGGGGTGGATCGCCGGGTCGCCCGCCGCCGCCAGCATGGCGCGACCTTCCGCGAAGCCTCCCATCCACGCGTGCGCAGTGCGGACCGGCGGTGGCAGGGTCGAGTCCGGCATTTCGGCCGGACATACGCTGCCCACGCCGATGTGGTGCAGCTCGTGGGTGAGGGTGTTGTCGAGCTTGGCCGGGGACACCGCTGGATCGAGATACAGGAAAATCGCCGGGTTGCTACGCGGCTCGAAGACGAAAGAATTGGTCCGCGGCTTGATGACCGGGTAGACATTTGCGTGGATGACCGCACCCGGCGGCAGATAGGCGAAGGCGTGGAGGGCGGCGGCGCCCGGGTCCACCTGGGTCCAAGTCATGAGAGTCCGGCGGAGCGCGCCCGCTCGGGCCAGCAGCGCATTGGAGCGGACGAAGGCTCGGAACGCACTGTCGTCGAACGGACGGTCCAGGGAGAGCTCTCGCTGCTTCAGTCGCCGATAGCCCTCGCTCTCAAATAGCCGTTGCCAGGCCGCTTCCCCGGGCTCCTGGCCCTCGGCAAGGCGGGCGAGCAGCTCGAGGACGGCCCGGGCCTCGTCCGTGACCATGGGCACTCGCAGCCGGGGTTCCGGTGACTGCGTCCGGCAGGCCAGCACGAGCACCAGAGCCAGCCTCGGCAGGCCGGACTTCGAGAGCAATACGGGCATTGCTTGAGCCGTCTTGTCGTCGAACCGCAGGGCGAGCCGAAGAGTACTCGTTCCTGAACGGATTCGCCTTCTGGCAGGAATGCGTGGCTGGCCTGGACGGCTGCCGCTCAGGGCATTCCGACCCTTCCGATCCTTCCGACCCTTCCGACTTCGTGCCGGGTGGTATCGGCCTTGAGCCGCTCCAATCGCCGCTGGAGCTGGGTGTTGCGGGGCTGGAGCGTCAACGCCCGCTCGAAATACTCGATCGCCTTGGGACGGTCGATCGGCTCGTGAAGCTGGCCCAACGCAACCAGGATCGAACCCGATTGGGGGAAGAACTCGAGGTTGAGCAGGTAGACCGCGATCGCGTCCGTCGTTCGCCCGGCGGCCGCCAGCCGCTCGGCCCAGAGATTGACCTCCCACTCGTCGCCGAAATCGTATCTCCCCGCCGTTGACTGGTTCTGCCGTAGCTGGCGGTAGCGGGACACCGCCGCCTCGATTCCCGCCGAGTCGCGGACCCGCTCGAGGAGTTGGGTCAGCAGCAGGGGCCGAGAGGCGCCCCGATGACAAGTCTTGCATTCGACCCGGAGCGGCGGACGGGAAAGGCCGGGGAGCTTGGGCAACACCACCCGGTTGAGGCTGTCCACCATCTGCAGCATGAAACGGGCTTTGAGTTTGTCGGGATCATCGTCCTTGGCGAATTCGACGCCCTCAAAGGAGACGCCGTCACCGCCCACGTGGCAGTACTGGCACCGCACCCCGAGCGACAAGGAAAACCCGCGCATGATCTGCACCAGGCTGTCGCGCCGAATGTCCCGCGGCAGCACCTTCAGGTTGGTGAAGCTGTCCGGTATTTGCGCCGCGACGGCCGGCCGGCCGGGTCCGGCGAGCCAGATGATCGCAGCCGTCGCGAGCCACCTCCGCTTCCGCATCATTTCTCCAGTGTGGACTTTCCCGGACAACACTACGTCTCTGGGCGCGCCAGCGGGGTGGGGATCCGGTCCGCCCTTTGTCAGGAAATGGTTAGGAAAAGCGACCGGCTCTCTGGGCGGGTTAGTATGTAAGTTGCCCCATGACATCCGCCCGGTCACCACACCGCTCCCCCAGGCTCACACCACCGCCGGGTCGGTTCATCTTTGCCGCGTTGCTGCTGACCCTTGGTCTGGCCGCGCTGCTCGGTTTCAACGTGATGGTCACGGCCCGCTATCATCGCTCGGTGGCCGAAGGGGTGCTGCGGGATTACGCCGGGTTCGCCGCGACGGAGCTGGAGGCAAGGGTCCAGTCTGCGCTGGCGCAACGGATATTCCCGCTCTTGAGCGTGCTGGCAGCCAGGGGCGCGGGAGCCCGGGACGGGC
>DASWKS010000199.1:0-4065 GCA_036396495.1 Gemmatimonadales bacterium | reverse complement strand
GGTTCGATCACCAGTGGCTCGCTGGCTGTCCCCCGGGCCGGCAGGTCCAGCGTGCGCTCGGCCGCGCTGCTGAGCCGAAGCGGCGCTGGCAGCGCTTCCCGAACCGTCAGCCGGGCGCGATAGGACAGCGGATTGGTCCAGCGATAGGTGACCGGCAGCGGCCGCGCGACCGAGAACGCGGGCGGCGTCTCCCGCACTGGCGCGAAGGCCCGGAGCGGCACGGCGGCGCTGCGCCAGGCGTCCACCAGCAGCGCTGCGATCCACCCCAGGTCCGCCACCAGCAGCAGAGCGGCGCCGGCCGGCCACACCAGAGTCAGAGGGGCCAGCGCGGCCAGCGCCGCAGCGGCCACGAACCAGCGCCGAGACGGGAGGATCATGCCCGGGGCGCGTCGACCCGTTCGATCAGGCTCTGGAGAGCGACGTCGGCCGTGACGCCTTCGAGCTCCAACTCGGGCGCGACCACCACCCGGTGGCGCAGCACCGCGGGGGCCAATGCCTTCACGTCGTCCGGCACCGCGAAGGCGCGGCCGTCCAGCAGTGCCGCCGCCTGCGAGAGCTTGAGCAGGGCCACGCTGGCCCGGGGCGACGCGCCCATGGTCAGCGAGGGAGTCTCCCGGGTGGCCCGAACCAACGCGGTGATGTAGCCCAGCAGGCGCTGGTCCACCGTCACCTGCCTCACTGCCTCCCGAATCGCAGCCAGCCCGGGACCATCCAGCACCCGCTCGACGCCGTAGGTTTCCGGCTCGGCCGCCTCGAAGCCGCCTAACACCCGATGGAGCACGTTCTGTTCGGTCGCCTGGTCGGGGTAATCGAGCAGCGTCTTGACCATGAAGCGGTCCAGCTCGGCTTCGGGCAGCGGGTAGGTCCCCTCGAATTCAATGGGATTCTGGGTGGCGAAGACGGTGAAGTACCGGCTGAGCGGGTGGTTGGTCCCGTCGACCGTGACCGACCGCTCCTGCATGGCCTCGAGCAGCGCGGCCTGGGTCTTGGCCGGCGCGCGGTTGATCTCGTCACCCAGCACCAGGTCGGCGAAGATGGGCCCGGGCCGGAAGGTGAAGTCGCCTCCGCCGCCCAGCAGATTCACCCCGGTGATGTCGGACGGCATGAGATCGGGGGTGAACTGGATGCGCCGGTAGTCCAGGCCTAACGTCTGCGCCAGGGTCCGGACCAGCAGTGTCTTGGCGGTGCCCGGTGGTCCTTCCAGCAGCACGTGGCCCCGCACCAGCAGCGCGATCAGGGCCTCGCGCAGGGCGGCCGCCTGACCCAGGACCACCCGGCTCAGCTGGCTCAGCACCTGGCCGGCTGTCTCCGCGTGCCGCACCATCGGGTCGGGTGTCATCGATGCATCTCCTCCCACAGATCCTCGACCGCATGGGCGGCCTTGAGTACCGCGGCCGCGGACTGTCCCGGAACGCTCAGGCCCAGTAGCGTGACCGCGGATTGTTTGGCCTTGGGAGTGGTGGTCCGCGCCGCCAGATCGCGAAGCCATTCCCCCGGCTCGGCCGCCCCCGGCCGGCCGGGAGCGAGCCGGCGCCGGAGCCCACGCACCAGGGCCGCGATCGCCACGTCGTGTCCCTTCGCGGCCGAGAGTGCGGTCGCCAGCGCGTTCACGTGCTCGAGCGGCGATCGCCGCCGCCGCTCGACGCCAGGCCGGACCGGCCCGAACCGCCAGGCGCCGACCAGGAGCGCCAGCACTCCGACGATCGCGAGCTGCCATACCGCCCAACCCCAGGGCGAGCGCCGGCTCCACTGCAGGACCGCGCCCGCGAGCGATCCCGACGCCCCGAAGCCATGCAGCCCTTCGTCGAAGACGACCCGGTCATAACGGCCGGCGAAGAAGGAGAGCAGCACTGATCCCGTGGCAGTCTCCCGCAGAGTGCGGTTCCGCAGCAGGTCGGCGTCGGAGAGCAGCAGCACCGACCCGGGAACATCGGCCCGGTGGAGCCGGACCGCGGCGATCCGATCGCCCGAGGCGACCAGCAGCGTATCCACCGACGCGATGGGCACCGGATCGCACAACCGGTCCTCCGCATCCGCCCGGATCACAGAGAGATCGGGCTCGAGGAACAGCGCGATGGCGGCGGCGCTGGACGAAGCGTCCCGGCCGGGCGGCGCTACCGGCAGATTCGAGAACGAGAGGTCGCCCGTGACCCAGCCGAAGCATTCCATCAGCCGGTCGGTAGCATCACCCACCAGGATCAGGTCGCCCCCTCGGTCGGTCCCGTGCCACTCCGCCAGGGCGCTGACCTCGGTCGCTTCGAGCCCTCGGGTAGGATCGAGCAGCGCCAGCGCGAATCGGTCGCCGGCGGGCGGGGTCAGAATGAATTCGCGGACCCGCCTGCGCCAGCGCTCCACCCCGATGTCCAGCCGCTCCAACCCCTCGGCCAGGCCACGGGCGCCGTCGGGTCCGGCCAGGAAGGTGGACGCGCGCCGGTCACCCAGATCGGCGGGTCGGCGGGCGCGGCCCAGCAGAAAAGCCCCGATCACCAGGACTCCCAGGACCGTCCAGCCGAGCGCCTGTCTAGCCGGGCGCATACCGGTCCTCGCTGGTTCGAGCGCGCCACGCCGCCGCCGCACTGGGACTCACCGGCTCGTGCGCGAAGAGGTGGCGATAGAGGCCCCAGACCAGATCACCGAGCTCGGCCCGGGCCGGCGGGCTCAGACTGGCCTCCCGCACGTACTCCTGGGGGGTCTTGCTGGGGTGATAGCGCACCAGCCGGCGCCGGTCGAATTCCAGGATGAGCGCGGTGAAGTCGGCCTGCATCGCCTCCAGCAACCGGCCCTCCCGGCCGAGTCGCTCGGCTTCGCGCCGGAACCACCGGGCGTCCCGGGTTACCGGTGCTACCAGCGGCGCGGAGTGCTCTCGGGTAGCGCGGAATCCGCGGAACACCGCCAACGCGACCCGGGCGAGCAGCAGGACCACAACACCCGCCAGAATCCAGAACAGCAGCTTGAGCGCGGTGGGATGCTCGCTGCCCCAGCGGACCAGCGAGCCGATCAGGAAATTGACCCACCGTCTGAGAAAGGCGAAGGGATCGGTCCGCTCTTCCCAATCGTAGACCGGCGAGGCGAAGACCGAATCGAGCACCGCACGAAGCGAGTCGTCCATCAGCCTCGCAGGTGCTGGGAGAGCATCTCGAGGTCGAGACCCTCCTGGCGGATCCGTAGATCGTAGTACAGCACCGTGACGGTCACGTAGATGAAGGGAGAGATCAGTACGCCCAGGATCACCGAGGCAAGCGTGAAGAGCGCTTCCATCCCCAGCAACGCGGATACCACGCCCATCCCCACCGCGGGGATCATGAGCAGCAGGAAGGTGACCATCAGCGCCAGGAAGACCTTGCCGCGATAGCCGCGGGTGAGGGCCCAGGATCGCTGCAACGCGGCGCCGGGACTGGGGAGACCTTCCAGGACCAGGGCCGTCGCGCCCAGGGCCAGCCCGCAGGCAATGATGATTCCAGGAATGATCAGCAGCACCAGGCCACAGAAGACCAGAAACCCGGTCATGATGGTGAGGGCAATGAGCCGGCCGACGTAGGGCACCACCCGACCCAGCGCCGCGCCGGCGTGGAGCCGTTCACCCAGGTAGCTGTCGGAGACGATGTGGGTGCTGGCCCCGACCCCGATCGCTCCGAGGATCATCGAGAGCATGAGGTTGAAGAACCACAGGATCGGCTCCGAGGCCGGCCCGCCCCGCTGCTCGATATACACATCCACGATCAGGGGCAGCGCCCCGGTCACCAGCCCCACGATGACCAGGCTGCCGAACAGCTCGCGATAGAGCGCGAAGGACACGTCGAGCAGTTCGCCGAGCGCCAGCGGTCGCAGTGTGGGGTGGGGCATGGGCTCCGTCGGGGGGTCGGAACCAGAAGATAATATTAGAGGACTATGTCCTTAGTCCTGTGAGTATGATTCCCAGCATGACTGGGCTCTACTCCGGTTGGCGTCAGCGACTCCAGATCGAGACCCCGGAACATGTGGCCCTCGACTACGAGCTGGCGGGGCTCGGCTCGCGCGGATTGGCCGCGATACTGGACACCATCATCCTCACGCTGTTCACCCTCG
>DASWKS010000198.1:0-2578 GCA_036396495.1 Gemmatimonadales bacterium | reverse complement strand
TTTGAACTCAAGGCCGAGGCCGAGCGGCAAGGAATGACCCCTATGCGGCGGGACGGCATGCAGAAAGTTAAGGAAGGGATCACCACTCCGGCGGAGGTGATCCGCAACGTGTTCGCTTTGGACTGATCGAAATGGCCTATCGATATTTAGCATTGAGCAACGATGGGAAGGAAAGCCGCGGGGTACTCGATGTGGCCAGTGAAGAGGCCGCCGAGCGCACGCTGTGGCAGCGCGAGCTCACCATCCTCGATCTCAGCCGGACACGCCGCCAAATCGATCTGGCCAAGTACTTCCCCAGCCTGCTCGGTCCTCGGCCGAAAGATGTGATCCTGTTCTCGCGGCAGCTGGCCACCCTGGTCGATTCCGGGGTGTCGCTCATCGCCGGCCTGCAGCTGCTCGGGACCCAGATCGGCAACAAATACCTGCGCCGAGTGCTGGGCGAGATCGAGGACGACATCCACATGGGTGCCTCGCTCTCGGCCGCCATGACCAAGCACCCGGTGGCCTTCTCCGAGCTGTACTGCCGGATGATCGAGACCGGCGAGCGCAGCGGAAATCTGGGTCCGGCCATGCGACAGCTGGCCGACTATGAAGAGCGGATCCAGGTCACCCTGGCCAAGGTGCGGGGTGCCATGGCCTACCCCTTGTTCGTGCTGGTGCTGGCCGTCTTTGTGGTCGCCATCCTGGTCAAGGTGGCGCTGCCGCCGATGGTGCGGTTGTTCGAGGAGTTCAGCGCCGAGCTGCCCTGGCCGACCCGCTTCCTGATCGCGATCACCAACTTCTTCGGAGAGTATGGACTGACCCTGCTGATCGGCGCGGCCGTGCTCAGCGTGGTCCTCTTCCTATTCTCACGGCGACCCTCCGGCCGCCTGCTGCTGCACCGGCTCGTGCTCCGGGTACCGCTGCTCGGCAAGATCAGCATTCATGGTGCGGTCGCCCGGCTCTCGCGCACTCTGTCGGCCTTGATCAAGGCCGGGCTGGCCCTCCCGGAGGCCCTCTCCCTCAGCAAGGAAACCATCGGCAATCTGGTTCTTCAGGAGGCACTGGAGAACGTGCGCCAGGAGACGCTGCAGGGCCGCGGTCTCTCCGAGCCTTTGAGCCGAGTCAAGCAGTTTCCTCCGATGATGTCTTACCTGGCCCGGGTGGGCGAAGAGACCGGGACTCTGGACACGCATCTGGCCACCGTGGCCGATTTCTACGAGCAGGAGGTCGATCGCTCCTTGCGGGTGATGACCACCGTGCTCGAGCCGGCCTTGATTATTGTGGTCGGGTTGGTGGTCGGGTTCGTCGCCGTGTCGATCATGATGCCGATGTACAACCTGTTGGGCGCGGTTCAGGCGGGGATTCCATGAGCAAGCTCATCCGACTGCTCCGAGACGAGTCCCGCGGCTTCGCGCGGGATGAACGCGGAATCTCCCTGCCCGAGGAGCTCATGTCGATTGCGATTCTGGCACTGGCCGTTGGATTGGTGGTGGTCGGGATTTTCACCGCCAGTGTGGGCACGAAAGTTCGGCACGCCCGGGTCAACGCGACCAGCCTGGCCCGTTCGCAGATGGAGCTGGTGCTGGATGGCAGCTACAGCGCCGATCCAACCGCGGTGCCCTACCCAACAGTCGCGCCAGTCAGCGGCTACACGGTCGCTGTCGGGGTCGAGTACTGGACCGCCCCCAGCGGCCCCTTTGTCAGCACCGTGCGCAACGATGGACTGCAGCGGGTGACGGTCAGCGTCTCGGACGCGGACGGAGAGATCCTCGACCTGGAAGGCTACGTGGTGAACCGATGAGAGTGCGAGCCGACGAGCGCGGGTTCACAATCCCCGAGATGCTGATCGCGACGGTGCTGGTCGCTTCGGCGGCGGGGCTGATTGCAACCGCTATTTACGAAGTTTTCGTCGTCGCCCGCAGCGGCAACGCCCGGCTGGCGGCGCTGAGCGATCTCGAAACCGCCTCGCTCTGGATCGGCCGGGATGCCAGCGAGGCGCAGAGCTTCGCCGCGGGGAGTGGAACCGTATACGGCACCCTGACCACCAGCACCGCAACCATCCAATACCAGTACTCCTACGACTCGGCGAACACCGCTTTGGTGCGGGAAGTGTTGGTCTCCGGTTCACCGACCTCGACCCTGCAGATCGCCCGGCGGATTGCGGCCCAGGGCAATGTGGCCTTCAGCCTGAGCGGCAGTTTGTTGACAGTGTCGATCACCTCCACGGTCGGTCCAACCTCCGAGACCACGACGCTCAAGCTCGGGATGCGAGTTAAATGAAGCCAGCGCCGCCGTTGGGTGCACGAGTGCTGAAAGGCCCAGGCACGGTGCATTGGAGGTCCTGCCGCGACGAGGGCGGAACGCTGCCGGCCACGCTGTGGACATTGGCCGTCGGCGCAGTGGTGATGGCGCCCTTCCTCGGGCAGCTCAGCACCAGCCTGCTGGCCGGGCGCGAGTCACAGGAGGAGCTGCTCGAGCAGTATTCGGCGGACGCCAGCGTCGAGTTCGCCATCTGGAAACTGCAGAACGATCAGAGCTATCGCGACTCGGTGGACGTCGCCCCCGGCACGCCGATCGCCGTAGCCCCGGCGGTGAC